>QGUO01000400.1 GCA_003242495.1 Pseudomonadota bacterium
GCTGTGGCAATGTCACATTGCCGTCCCGGTCGACACTAAGGTAGTACCTCCCCGTTTGATTACCAAAAAGCTCGACCACAAGGCTGTCGCCTGGCCCAACACGATAATCAAGCGGGACAGGAATATCTCGGGGCGCATAGGTTGTGGAGGACGCATCTTCGAACAGGTCATAACCGAAAGGTTTAAGAGCGTCGACACCAACCGGTCTAATTGGAAGAAGCGTTACCGAGAACTCTAATCCCGCCAAGCGAGGGTCATAGTTTAGGCGTTGGGCTGCTTGCTCACCGGTCAATCCAGAGAGGTTGATTGGAGGTAAAGACGGCAAGGAAATGCGCCCGTCCTCGTCCAGCTGATATGGATTACCGGCATTGATACGCTCGCGCCGCCCCGTAAGCAACGGCGTAGCCTCAATCCCCTCGCGGAGCCTCGCATCAACTATAAGTGTCGAGTTGCCCGAAATGCGTTGCGAGTCTGCCCCAGTTTCCTGAGGGCTCTCTCGTTTATCGCGGCGTGCTGACTCGATGTCTTGTCGCGGAGGTACTGGAGGGATTGCAGGCGATGAAAGTTGAACTGCCCCCCCCCCACCGGCCCTTCCTCTAAGCGCCTCAAGAACAGCCTGCTGCTGTTCCGGCGGCAGATTTCGAAACATCTCGATCTGCTCGGGCGTCGGCGTCTGTGCTGCAAGCGTCGAAGGCAGGAAGACCGCCAGCGCCGACAATGCGAGGACAAGGTGCGACAGAGCCAGGTTGCGTCCCGACCGGAAAATCCCCATGGTTGAAGTGATCCCGCAGTTGCTTTACAGAACGCGGCGATTCTAGGGACCCCCCCTCCGCTGGGCAACACAATTCTCCCTTAGCGTGTCACAACTTGCGGCGATTTCCTGGGAAGCCGACGCAGCAGCTTGCGCCAAGCGAAGGCGGACGGATCACGTCGCCGGCCGGATCCACGCGGCGACAACTCGGGTGCTCCCACTCGCCCTGCCGGCGCGCAGCTCAGGTCCGCCAGCGGGCGACGTATTCGAACAACCCCTTGAGGCCGGCATCGACGTCTTTGGCCTCCGCCGGGTTCTGCACCGCCGGCGCCAGCGAGTCCGCCAGCTTCTTGCCCAGCTCCACGCCCCACTGGTCGAAGGCGTTGATGCCCCAGATGACGCTTTGGGTGAACACCTTGTGCTCGTACAGGGCGATCAGCCGCCCGAGGGTCTTCGGGTCGAGCCGCCGAAACAGCAACAGGCTGCTCGGGCGGTTTCCGGGGTGCACCTTGTGAGGAACCAGCCGCTCGATCTCGGACGGCGGCAAACCCTTGGCCGCGAGATCCTGCCGCACCTGGTCCTCGGTCTGGCCGAACGCGAAGGCCTGGGCCTGGGCGAAGCAATTGGCCAACGCCAGGTTCTGCTGCGATTGATAGGGATTCGAGGCGTTCACCGGGGCGAGGAAGTCCAGCGCCACCCTTGCGGTGCCCTGGTGCAAGAGCTGGAAAAACGAGTGCTGGGCGTTCGACCCCGGCTCCCCCCAGATCACGCCGCAGGTGTCCCAGTCGACCGCCTGCCCGTCGAGCGTCACCCGCTTGCCGTTGGACTCCATCTCGAGCTGCTGCAGGTAGGCAGGGAAACGATGCAGCCTTTGGTCATAGGGCAGGATCGCCAGCGAGTCGAGCCCCAGGAAATTGCGATTCCACACCCCCAGCAGGCCCATCAATACCGGCAGGTTGCGCTCGAACGGCGCCGTGCGGAAATGCTCGTCCATGTCGTAGCCGCCCTCGAGCATCTGCTCGAACCGGTCCATGCCGAGCGCCAGCGCGACCGACAGCCCGACGGCCGACCACACCGAGTACCGCCCGCCGACCCAGTCCCACATCGCAAAGCGGTTCTGAGGTGGGATCAGGAACGCGTCCATGGCCTGGGCGTTGGTGGACACCGCCGCGAAATGCCGGGCCGGCGCCTCCTCCCCCAGATGGTCCACGACCCACTGACGCGCCAGGCGCGCATTGGTCAGGGTCTCGAGCGTGCCGAAGGTCTTGGAGCACACCACGAACAGGGTGCGGGCGGGATCGACCTGCTCCAGGGTGTCGGCGAGCTGCACGCCATCGATGTTCGAGACGCAGTGCAGCCGCAGGTCGCGATGACGCAGATGCGCCAGGGCCTCGGTCGCCATGACGATGCCGAGATCCGACCCGCCGATGCCGATGTTGACCACGTCCGTGAACGTCTTACCGGTGTGCCCCCGGATACGCCCGGCGTGCACACCGTCGACGAAGTCGCGCATCTGCTCGAGGCTGGCGCGCACCTGGGGCATGACGTCCTGCCCATCGACCAGGATGGGGCGATCGGCCCGGTTGCGCAGGGCGATGTGCAGGGCGGCGCGCTGCTCTGTCTGGTTGATGCGCTCGCCGGAGAACATGGCGTCGATGCGCGCGCGCAGTCCGCGAGCGTGCGCCAAGGCCAGCAGCAGCTCGAGCGTCCGCTCCTGGACGCGCTGACGGGAGAAATCAAACAGCAGGCCGTTCACTTCCCGCGAAAAGCGCGCGAAACGCTCTGCGTCGGCCGCAAAGAGCTCGCGCAGGTGCACGCTGCGCGCGGTCAGCGCATGCTCGGCGAGGGCCTGCCACTCGGGAAGGTCGGTCACACGCGTCATCGGCATCTCCCAGTCATCGCGCCGCCTGCTCCGCTCGGCGACGGCTTAGTCGCTTCAGCGAATCCGAGCGAAAACGCGAGCGCGCCCTACGAGTTCCCTCACGGCCGACTCTCGGGCTGTGTGCCGTAGTACTCGAGGTACCAGTCGATGAAACGCCGCACTCCCTCTTCCACCGGCGTCGCCGGCCGGTAGCCCACGTCGCGCACCAGGTCGTCCACGTCGGCGCAGGTGTCGGGCACGTCTCCCGGCTGCAGGGGCAGCAGGTTCTTCTCGGCTTTCTTGCCCAGGCATTCCTCGATCACTTCGATGTACCGCGCCAGCTCCACCGGGCGGTTGTTGCCGATGTTGTATAGCCGGTACGGCGCCTTGCTGGTGCCCGGATCCGGTGCGTCGCTGTCCCACTCCGGGTTGGGCGTCGCGATACGGTCGCAGGCGCGCACCACGCCCTCGGCGATGTCGTCGATGTACGTGAAATCGCGCTTGTGATGGCCGTAATTGAACACGTCGATCGGCTTGCCGGCCAGGATGTTCCGGGTGAACAGGAACAGCGCCATGTCCGGCCGCCCCCAGGGGCCGTACACCGTGAAGAATCGCAGGCCGGTGACCGGCAGGCCATACAGGTGCGCGTAGGTATGCGCCATCAGCTCATTGGCCTTCTTGGTCGCCGCGTAGAACGACAGCGGATGATCGACGTTCTGGTGCACCGAGAACGGCATGTTCGTGTTCGCGCCGTACACCGAGCTGGTCGAGGCATACACCAGGTGCTCGACCTGGTTGTGCCGGCATCCCTCGAGGATGTTGGCGAACCCGACGACGTTGCTGTCGATGTAGGCCAGCGGGTTCTGCAGCGAGTAGCGCACCCCCGCCTGGGCCGCCAGATGGATGACGCGCTGGAACTTCTCCTGCGCGAACAGCTCGGGCATCCGTGTACGGTCGGCCAGGTCCAGCTTCACGAAGCGGAAGCCGGCGTGCCGCTCGAGGATGGCGAGCCGCGCCTGCTTGAGCGAGACATCGTAATAGTCGTTCAGGTTGTCCAGCCCGACGACTTCGTCGCCGCGCTCGAGCAACATGCGGGCAGTGTGAAAGCCGATGAAGCCGGCTGCGCCGGTGACGAGGATTTTCATGA
>QGUO01000401.1 GCA_003242495.1 Pseudomonadota bacterium
CCGGCTGCGCTGGTCGTGGGGCTGGGCCTTTGGGGCGGCCGGCGCTGGCGCGAGTACCGCGCGCGACGCCGCCTGGAGGTCGCGCTCAAGGCCGTCGCTTACGAGATGCTCAGCAACGTCCTGGTGTCGAACGGCATGGACGGGCACATCCACGTGAACCATCTGCTGCTCACCCAGCGCGGTCTGCTGGTGGTCGACCTGTTCCACATGCCGGGCGCGATTTTCGGCGGCGATCAGATGACCGAGTGGACGGTGATCGGCAAGACGCTGCGCTACACCTTCCCCAATCCGCAGCATGCGCTCTACGACCGCATGGCCGCCGTGCGGCTGATGAGCGGCGACGTGCCCGTCGAAGGGCGGATCATCTTCACTCAGGCGAGCGAATTCCCCAAGGGCAAGCCGCGCAACGTGCTGCGCATCGACGAGCTGACCGCGGATTTTCCCGAGGTCGATCGGGCGCGCGGCAACATCACCGCGGCCTTCGGCGAGGTGTGGCAGGACATTCGCCGCCAGGCCGAGCCCAACCCCCTCGCGGCTTGAGGCGAGCCAGGACGGCGTCCGGCGGGGATCGGGCCGGCGCGCTGCAAACCGGATGAGGTCGCGGCCGCCGGAGCGTGTCCGCGCTGAATGCCCCAACCACCCGGGCCGCCGCGCCCGGGCCGTCGCCTCATCGTCGCCTCGTCCTCCGACGCATCGTCAGGTGCGCACCGCGTGTGCGGCGATCACCTGGGCCACGCAGGCGGTGATGCGTTTGGCCGTGGCGATGTCCAGGAACTCGTTGGGACCGTGCGCGTTCGAGTGCGGGCCGAGCACGCCCGTCACCAGGAACTGGGTGCGCGGAAACTTCTCGCTCAGCATGTTCATGAACGGGATGGTGCCGCCCGTGCCCATGTACATGGCGTCGCGCCCGAAGAATGTCCGGGAGGCTTCCTGCATGGCGCTTTCCAGCCAGGGCGCCACGGCCGGCGCGCTCCAGCCGGCCTCGCTCGACTCGACCTCGAACTCGACATGCGCCCCATAGGGCGGGTTGGCCTCGAGCTTGCGCTTGACGGCCTGCGCGGCCGCCTTGGGATCGACACCGGGCGGCAGGCGGAACGACAGTTTCACGGCCGTGTATGGTCGCAGCACGTTGCCGGCGTTCTCGAGAGAGGGCATGCCGTCGACACCGGTCACCGAGAGCGTCGGTCTCCAGGTATTGTTCAGCAGCAGCTCGTAGGGATCGCGGGTCACGGGCACCATGCCCTCGACCAGCGGCAGCTTGCGATACACGCTTTCGCCGAGGGTGCGGGCCGTCGCGCGTGTCTGCTCGAGGCGCGCCTCGGGAATCGGTGCGTGCAGCTCGTCGATGAGCACGCGGCCGGTCTGCACGTCCTCGATGCGATCGAGCCGCTCGCGCAGGATGCGAAAGCTCGAGGCCGCGATGCCGCTCGCCGTGCCGGAATGCACGCCTTCGCGCAGCACCTGCACGCGCAGCGTGCCGACCAGGTTGCCGCGTAACGAGGTGGTGCACCACAGCTGATCGTAGTTGCCGCACTCGGCGTCCAGGCAGACGACCAACGAGGGCTCGCCGATGCGCGCCGCGAGCGCATCGATGTAGGCGGGCAGGTCGGGGCTGCCGCTTTCTTCACTCGCCTCGATCAGGATCAGGCACCGTGCGTGCCCGATGCCCTGGTCGGCGAGCGCGCGCAGCGCCAGCAAGGAGCCGAAGACCGCGTAGCCGTCGTCCGCGCCGCCGCGTCCGTACAGCCGCCCGTCGCGGATGACCGGCGTCCAGGGCGCCAGCCCGTCGCTCCAGCCGGTGAACTCCGGCTGCTTGTCCATGTGCCCGTACATGAGCACACAGTCCTCCTCGGCGCCGGCGCCGCTCGCCGGCACCTCGATGAGCAGCAACGGCGTGCGTCCCGGCAGGCGCATCACCTCGACTTTCATGCCCTCGAGCGCCTGCGCTTCGCACCAGGCGCGCAGCAGCTCGGCGGCGCGATCCATGTGCCCGTGCGCCGCCCAGTCCGGATCGAAGATCACGGACTTGTTCGGAATGCGGATGTAGTCGCACAGCGTCGGGATCGCCGAACGCTCCCAGGCATCGTCGATGTACTGAAAGAGACGATGGGTATCCATCGTGGTCATGCGTCGTCTTCCCATTTAAAAAGTCGTAAGGCGTTCTCGGTGGTCGCCGCGGCGATGCGCTCGGGCGGCTCGCCGCGGGCGCGCGCCACGGCCGCCAGCACGTGCGGCAGGTACATCGGCTCGTTGCGACGGTCCTTGGGACGTGGCTCGAGGTCGCGCGGCAGCAGATAGGGCGCGTCGGTCTCGATGAGCAGGCGCTCGAGCGGAATGTGGCGAACCACTTCGTTGAGATGCGTGCCGCGGCGCTCGTCGCAGATCCAGCCGGTGATGCCGATGTACAAGTCGAGATCGAGGTAGTCGCGCACCTCGCGCACGCCGTCGGTGAAGCAGTGTGCCACGCCGCCGGCGAGCCGCGGCCGGAACTCGCGCACGATGTGCAGGAAGTCGGCGTGCGCCTCGCGCTGGTGCAGGAACACCGGCTTGCCGACCTTCACGGCCAGCTCCAGCTGGGCGTAAAACGCCCGCTGCTGAACGTCGCGCGGCGAGAAGTCGCGGAAATAGTCGAGCCCGCACTCGCCGACGGCAAGCACCTCGGGCGCCGTGGCCAGCCGCCCGAGCTCGGCAAGCGCCGGCTCGTCGAGCTCCGTCGCGTGGTGCGGGTGGACGCCCGCAGTGCAGCGAAACACGCGCGGATGAGCGGCGACGAGATCGATGGCGGTGCGCGTGGAGGCGATCGAGCTGCCGGTGATCAGCATGCGCGTCACGCCCGCGGCCAGCGCGCGCTCGATGACCGCCGGGCGGTCGTGATCGAAACTGTCGTGGACCAGATTGAGGCCGATGTCGACGAGCGGTGGTCTCATGAGCGGGTGGATGCGGAACGGGCCGACGCAGGTCTCATGACCGGCATCGATCGAGGCGGATACGGCAAGGCAAAGCGGCGACGCAGGTCGCTGCTGAGATACCATCGCCAATTGGGATCGACTGGCGCGTGTGGCTGGTGCATGAGCGAAAGGGTGTCCGTGGTTCGGGCAGGATCGTCGGCCGCAACGAGGCGGCCTGCGCCAATGCGCGTCCTCGCGTGCGCGCTGGTGTGCTGTTACGGAGTTGCGCCGGCATCCGCGAATGATACCGCCGAACTGGCGGACGCGGCTGCACGGCTGCAGTACGCGTTTTACACGAACGACGCACGCGGCCTCGAGCAGACGCTTGCGTCGCTCGAGCGCCTGGCCGCCCCCGCGGCGCCGCCCGGGCTGAAGGACTATTATCTCGCATTCGGGCGCTGGAAACTCGCGCGGCTCACGCTGGGCGCCGAGCCGTCGAGCGGCGCTGCGCGCACCCGCGCGGCGAAACAGGCGCAGGCCTGCCGGGAGCGGGCGCAGGCCTCCGCCGAGCGCGCGGCGCATCCGGCCGAGGCCTACGCGCTGCTGGCCGCATGCAGCGAAATGACCCAAAGTCTGCGCCTCCCGAGCCTGTGGCGTGATTCGGCCGCCGGGTGCTTGCGCAGCAAGGCCTGGCGGCGCGCCCACGACCTGGCGCCCGACAATCCGCGCGTGCTGCTCGTTGCAGCGCTGTGCGTGCACGAACGCAGTGCGCCGGGCGATGCCCCGGCGCTCGAGAGGCTGCGCGAGGTGGTGCGTGCGTTCGAGGCGGCCGGGCCCGCACGCGTCGGGCCGGGCGAGCCGGATTGG
>QGUO01000402.1 GCA_003242495.1 Pseudomonadota bacterium
GGGTGGTATCCAGCGTTGCGAATCTCAAATTCACCGACACATTTCTCAGCCGGACGCCGGTGCCGGCCGGAGCTCCTGTCGCAGCGGCTCCAGCCCCGCGATACGGTTCAAGGTTTCCCACGCCCGGGTGTGAGCGCCCGGCTGCGGCACGGAGAGGGCGATCCGCTCCCGCCAACGTTCTTCCAGTGCCAGCGCCTCGCGCCAGCACGCTTCGATCACGCGTGCGCGCTCGAGCGCGTCGCCGCCGTCGAGCACCGACGCCACGCGAGCGCGAAACTGCGTCTCGAGCGCATCGCGCTCGGGGCGAATCGCCTCGAGGAAGGTCCCAAAGTCCGAGAGCAGCGCCGCCCGATGCACCTGTTCATGTCGCCACCATAATGTTCGCGCATCGAAGCGGTCGGTCGGTGGCGGTCCGAATGACGGCAGCGGCACCTCCAGGAACACCGGCTTGAAAATCGAGATGCAGGTCGCGGCGGTACCCGTCACCCAATGCACCGCCGTGTGGCGCCGAAGCTCCGAAACCATGGCCCCCACGGTTTGCCCGGGCCGGTCCTCGGCACCCGCGTGCATGCAGAGCGTGCGCTGCACCAGGCACTCCGCGCGCCACTCGGGGTGGTACCGCGTGCCGTCACCATGATCCCTGAGGATGTTCATGGTGTCCTGGACGCTCACCCGACCCTGGCAAGCGCGCAACAACGACGTGCTGGTCGCCCGGCGGGCCCCGGCATGACCGATGTGCTCTCGGTGGGGATTGGCAATCGCCTGCGCGAAATCCGGGTCGTCCTCGGCGCTCCATCCGGCGTCCCGAATCAGCGTGCGCAGGCCCGGGCTGACGCCGAGCGGCGTTCGGATGCTGTAGGCGTTCGAGATCGTGCGCACGCCCTGCACCCGTTCGACCAGCCACTCCCGGCCCACGGTTTCGAGCACATAGGCTTCGCGGGCATCCGCGATCATGAAGCCGTTGTTGTAGTACGTCGGCGTGAGATGGCCGCAGTTGCCGCCCTGTCCGTGTTGCGCGAGCAGGCTCGTGATGACCTCCACGGCCTGCCATGCGGTGTACGCGCGTTCCAGCGCGAGCCGCACCAGATCCATGCCCGTCAGCGCCGGCTCCTCGGGACCGGGGCTGCGGGCGTGGATACCCTGGTTGCCGATCACGATGCCGTGCTCGTTCGCGCCCATCTCCGCCCCCCAGCCCCAGCAGGGCCGGCACAGCAGGACGGCATGCGTGCGCCGCGCTTGCGGAAGCGTCACATAGGTGCAGGTCAGCGGCGTGCCGGGCGCATGATCCATGCCCGGCAGACATTCCACGATCTGGGCTTCGTTGCACTGCCGGTCGCTGTTCTTGCCGAACAGCATGCTGTCGCTGTCGGTCCTCCCGGGCGAAGCCAATATGTTGTCGCACACGTCAATCACGCTCCAAGCAGCTACGCATTGCAAGGCGCCACCGACGCGATGGGATGCACATCGCGTGTCAGGCCTCCGGCTGCCCGAAAGGCACGTAGAGTGCGCTCGGGTGTGTCTCGTCGTGAAACAGCTTCACGGTCACCGTACGGGCATGCTCGATCGACTCCTCTGCAACGACTCCGCCGCCGTTCCAGTTCTTCTGACTGTAGATCGAGTTGATGGGGCCGATCACCAGGCGCAGGCGGCTCCCCGCCTTGATGCAGCGCGATACGAACGCGAAGCGCTCGAAGTCGTAACGCAGGGGCTCGGTCGTGGCGATCAATCTCGCCGTGCGCGGGTCCTCGCGATAACGGGCGCGCAAGGTGTCGGTCGTGAGCTGCACGGCGCTGCCATCGAGGGCGATCTCATAGACCGTGACCCGGAAATCGGTGTCGGGCTGATCGATCGCGAGCCATGCCGTGAGCTTGAAGAAACCGCTGATCTCGGTGTCCTCGTCGAAGGGCGCGCTGTGATAGACGAGCAGCTTTCCGTGCGCCGCATGAATCATGCGGTGATCGACCCGACTCTCCGGGTCCACGGTGCTTTCGAGGGCCGCCAGGCTGACGTCGCGCGGATCATGAATGTAGTGATCCGGTCCTCCACGTGCCGGTCCGGTTGCCGACAGCACGCCCGAGGCGAAGACGTCGGTGGGATTGTGACTCGATTGGAGCCAGTACGGCGCCGAGCGCAACGTGATGGCCTCGAGCGAGCTCGCATAGCGCCACCGCTCGGCGCCCATCACGTAGTACGCCACGCGGTCGCGCAGGAACGCCGGCTTGGGCCCCCCCTGCATGGTCCAGGCATACCACTCGAGATGCAGTTGCCCGAGATCCAGCAGGCTGGCGGGGCCCACCTCCAGACCGCAGAACCTCCGTGCCGGCGTTCGGGTGCCCGAATGGTCCCAGGGACCGATGACGAGATAATGCCGTGCCCGCCCGGCGTCGCCGGCATGGCGCAGATGCTCGCGGTAGTGCGTCAGCGCACCCGGTTGGTCGCCATCGTAGATGCCGGTGATCGTCAGGACCGGGATGGATATCCTGGCGTACTGCTCCGCGGTGGGATTGTAGCCATCCCAGTAGGCGTCCGGCTGCGGATGCGCGACCCATTCCTGGAAGATCGGCGAGGGATTGCCGAGCACCGCATCCAGTTGTTTGAAGGGTGCCCCGGACTCGAACCACCGGCGGAACTGGGCGCCCCAGTAGGCCTCGTTGTTCCAGAAGATCTTGTCCTGCGACGTGCGGCCGGAGACCAGGGTCAACCATTGCATCCAATAGGGCGCCGCCAGGTTGTTGCGAATGGGGAAATCGACGCTCACGTAGGGCGAGGCCACGGGCACGATGGTGGCAAGATGCGGCGGGAGCTCCTTTGCGGCGGCCCATTGCACGAAACCGCCGTACGAACCGCCCCACATCGCCACCTGGCCGTTGCAATACGGCTGCCGCGCCAGCCACTCGACCACGTCCGCCGCGTCCTTGGCTTCATTGATCAGCGGCCGGAACTCGCCTTCCGAGTTGCCCCGACCCCGCACGTCCACGGTCAGGAAGGGATAGCCATGCGCGGCGAAGTACATGCCGCGATCATGATAGGTCTGGCCGATGTAAGGGGTCAGCGTGAATATCGCCGGCGAGGGTGCAGTATGCCGCCCCGGCAGGTACAGCGTGGCGTTCAGACGAACTCCGTCGCGCAAGGGGATTTTCACACCCCACTGCATGCGCACGTCCGTCCAGGTGGCGGGCATCTGGTTGTGCGGGTCGAACATGTGCAGCCCTTCAGGATTGGCGCGCGGCCATCAATTGTTTACCCAGCTTCGCACCGATCATCACGCACACCGCGTTGGTGTTGCCGCTGATGAGGTCGGGCATGATCGATGCGTCGGCGATCCACAGGTTTTCAGTTCCATGGACACGCAGATCGGGACCGACGACCGCATCACGATCGCTCCCCATGCGACAGGTCCCGGCCGGATGAAAGGCAATCCCCGTGCGACGGCGAACATGCGCCTCGAGCGCCGTCACGGAGCGCACCCCGGGTCCGGGCTCGACCTCCTGCTCGATGAGGCCGGCGATCGGGTCGGTGGCCATGATTTTGCGAACCACCTCGATGCCACGGATCAGCGTATCGACGTCGGCCCGCTCCTCCAGCAACCGGCATTCGATCAAGGGCGCATCGCCCGGATGGGCGCTGGCCAGGCGCACGCGACCGGTGCTCCGGGGATAGGACTTGTTCAACAGGACGGTGAACGAGGAGTACGGCAGGAGCCGGGTGACGCCGTCTGCCATGGTGGCGTAACCGGCCGGCAGGAAGTGCA
>QGUO01000023.1 GCA_003242495.1 Pseudomonadota bacterium
TGTTTAAAGAACGGCGGATACATCAACCTGCTGAGCCAGCTCCAGGAGAGTGAGATCCGCACGCAAGCGCTGGCGGCCGCCCTGGGCGTGGCGGGACCCAATCCCATGCCGGGGTTGCTGCCGACCTCCGGCGTACTGTTCGACGTACAGCGCACGAATGACCGGCCGGCAGGCCCCGCCCAGGCGTCCATCCCGGTGCAGTTCCGCGTGCGCAATGACTTCGCCGCGGCGCTGGACGCCGCGCTCGAGGCGGTGCATCGTGCAGGCTGCATGCTGCCGGTTCTCTCGGGCGTCATGCGCCTGCCGCCACTCGGTGCGAACGCCGGCACGCTCGACATGCTGGAGCACCTCGGACGCGTGTTGCACTTGATGCCGACCGCCGCGCTCGTCGACCCGGACGCCGACGCGCTCGCCGTGGCGAGGCTCGAGAGCGGCGGCGACCTGCAGGTCGTGGCCCGGGTGCTCGACCCGACGGCGCCCGATGCCGCAAGCGTTGCCGAGCAGGCCTGGGTGGCATGGCGGTGCGATGCAACCCGCTGTGAGGAGACGACCGGCGATCGCCGGTATCTGCCCCTGGCGCCCCTGCTCAACGCCGCCGGCTGGTACCAGCCGACGCCCGACGCCCCGCAAACACTCGGCGCACCGGGGACCTGGTCCCGCTGGGTGAATACCACTGGGCTGATCGCCGGCGTCAGCCGCTACGGCGATGAACTCGCGGAACGCTTCACGCCGGCCCAGATTGCGGCCTCGGCGCTTCGCGACCGGCTGGACTGGCGCTGGAACGGCGAGGAATTCGCGCCGGCAAGCTGACCGGGCGCATCGGTGATGCGGGTTCCTGCCTGCCCAGAAAACCTCGCAGCGCGGGCAGAGCTTCACGATGCGCCGCCACGTCGCCCTCCTTCCCGCCAGGGGAAGGGGGGTGAGGTGGGATCAGCGCCGCGGAAACTCGCCGTCCACGTAGTACCAGTGCTCGCCCTCTCGCACGAATCGGCTGATTTCGTGCAGCGCCGCCACGCGGCCACGGAGCTTGTACCGGGCGACGAACTCGACGATGGCATGGTCGTCGTCGATGACCTCGTGCCGCTTCACCTTCAGCCCGATCCAACGTGGCTTCGGCGCGCCCGGCTCGTCACCCGGGCGAGCGGGGCGCGTGGAGCTGTGCCAGCTGCGGGCGATGTAGTCGTGCAGGTCGAGGCAGAACGCGCTGTACCGGGAGCGCATCAACGCCTCGGCGTTCTCCGCGGGCGCGCCGCGGTGCAGCGGCTCGCAGCATTGCGCGTACTCTTTGCCGCTGCCGCAAGGGCATCCTGTGGTTCGGGGTCCGGTCTGCTCACGTGCCATGATGCACGACTATAACAAGGAAGGGATTCGGACGTGACGTGAGCCTTCAGGATTGATAACCAGGCACGGCTGGCGCTCGTCTGCCGTCGGGCGCACGACAGGACGCCACCCCACGGCCGCGGCGATCAGCAGCGCTCGAGGATCTCCACGACGGAGTACCGATGGAGCCGCTGCGCGCCCGAGCGCCCATGATCAGCAATCGACGAAACCCGAACCAAGCGGGAGCAAAGCGACCAGGCGCTGCATGACTATCTCTTCCAGCACACTCCGGGCGGCGGCGACGATCGTTCTCTGACGAACCATCTTCAGTGCGGCGGACCATGTTTCCTGCCGTGCATGCATGGCAATGCAACGACCGGGTCCGAAGTGCCGACTGCCTCACATCCCCAAGAGCTCGCGCAGGCATCACGTAACGATGCACATGAGGATGTGCGCGACGATCCGCTGCGTCAGAATCGTGGCATTGCCACGCTGACGTTCGCTCATACCTTGACGACCGGGCTGATCGCCAGCGCAACGATCGTATGCGAGCAAACCGGAGTTCAGAGGCGAGGTCGAGAAGGAATGGAGCTCGTGGCTGGGGCTCAACTACAAGTTCGGCCTGCCTGGAGGACGGTAAGTCAGCGCGCCGATGGATGCCGTCTCTATTGCACCTCGGCCCACTCCCCTCGCCACTGGGGATCGACTTCATAGCGATTCGTCGAGGGAAAGCCCGGCGGACGCACTCGCTCGAAACGGGGATCGTACTCGATGCGCGTGGCGTAGCGGGGCTCGGTGGCGGAGAGCGTTCCCGCGGTGAGACTGCCGTAGATGTGCAGCGTGCCGGCGCGCGGGCTATCGATGTGCCTGACCAGGAAGCGGCGACCGGCATAGATGGCGGCATGGATCTCGAGATCGCCCCGACCCGTCACGCGCGGTGATGCGACTTCGACGTAGCGATCGCAGACCAGTCCGAGATAGTCGCCGGATTCCGGCACATCGCGCGGATGGCTCTGGTAAACCAGACTTCCTTCGATGACGATCCGGTGCGGCGAGTAGACGAGAACACGTCCGGCGACGACGCCCTTCACGTGCAGCGCGACCCCGGGCGCCGCAATGAGATAAACCGGCCGGTCGGTCGGCTCGTCGACATACTGCGTCTGTGCGGCGTCCCGCGTTCGCCACGTGTAGCCGCCGCTCCCGAGGAATCGGATCCGCGCATCGCTCGTGAATTCGTGCACGTGGGCATGATCGTCTTGCGACGCCCAATGGAACGGACCCGGAGAATCCGGCAGACGAATGGGTCGGGTGCGGGTCTGCACGCCGCCCGGGAAGATGTCGGCATGCCGCCTGCGGCCCCTTCCCTCGGCGGTGAATCCGCCCGCTGCAGTGGTCACCTTACCGAGCAGCTTCGGCGCGGTGCGCGTGTCGTACAGCAGATTGAAGCGCGAGTTCGTATGGAAGCGGCCCACGATCTCGTCGTCATGGAGTTGCACCATGGGGTCCCAGCGATCGACCATCTGTGTGAACTGCGAGAAAGCAAGGCGGTTGAGGCCGACGCGGGTGATCAGACGCTGACTGCCGTCGGCGGCGCTGACCTCCGCGATCGCCCGCTCCAGGGCCATGCCGTCGCTGACGCGCTCGCGGATCAGGACGGCGCTGTATCGCCTGCCATCTCGCTCCCAGGACACTTCGGCGCGCGGGTTCTCGAGCAGCTCCTCGGCAAATTGCTCGAGTTGCTGCACGAGTGCCGCACGTTCGGCCTGCGCGATCGGGCGCGTCGGCAACGGGGCAGGGGGCACTGCCGGTTCCACCGGCTCAGGCAGCACAGTGAACGCAGGCTCGCTCACCGGGTCGTCTGGGCGCCGGGAATCGACCTCCTCGGAGACGGAGGACCCCGGCAGCGATGGAACCGGCCGCTCGAGCATTACGCGCCGGATCGCATCGGTGGCCCCGATGGCGGCGGGCTCCACGCGACGCAGCTCGGCGCTCTCGGTACGGCTGGCGTCCGCGGCGTGCAGCAGCAGGAGCTTCCCGGTCGCCTCGTCGCCGGCTTGCGTGCCCTCGTCGTGCCCCCCGGAGACGATGACCAGTAGAAGCGCCACGTGCAGCGCGGCGGATACCGCCACGGCGCACGCGGTTCGCAGCCCTTGCGGGTGAAGGCCGAGCAGCACCACGACACGATCCCCATGGGCCCGGGGACGATCCTGCCGCGAAGCGGAGGAGGTCCGGTTTCTCGCCTGCGATCAGTTCGGCCATGGTAGCCGAGCACGCCTTCGGCCGAATTGCAATCCGCGTGGCCCGCAGGGGCGTCAGCGCGCTACTTGCGTGCGCCGAGCCGCGCCAGCATGGCCGAGAGGGCTTCCGGACTGATGTAGAAGTGCTCGCACACCCGGCCCCAGAGCAGGGGGGTGGGCACATGGGCTCCGCCGCGCTCCTTTTGAAGCTGGTGCAGCACGTACAGCACGACCCGCTCCTTGCGAGTCAGGCCGTCGCGGACATCGGGAATGTCGTCCTTCATGGAAACGCGCGGGTGGTTACCAGTTTGCAGCATCGGGAAGCGATCGAACGAATGCAATCCCCGCGCACGATGCCACGCGAGGTGCCCGACGCCGTTACATGCGGATGCCCATTGGGCCATGCCGGGCGTCCCGGGGTCAAATCGGACGTTGTCCGCCGACCCGGTCGGCGGTGGAAATCCGTGACTTGGCCGCTTACCCTTGCCCCGCTCATACAACAAAGCTGGAGAGACTCGTGAGATCGATCAAGAACATCGTCTGCTGGGGGATTGCTTTCGCTTTCACGGGCGCTGCCGTCGCCCAGGAGCCGCCTACCGGCGTGTCGGACCAGATGGCGTTGCTCAAGAGCGACGACCCTCAGCTCGCCGCAAACAAGCAACTGGTGTTCGATATGTGGCGCGCCTTGGTGCAGGGCGGACGTACCGACCTCGCACCGAAGTACATCCGTGAGGATTACATCCAGCACAATCCGAACGTGGCCAGCGGGCGCGATGCCTTCGTCGAGTACATCAAGAAGACCCGTCCGGTCCGCCCGATCGCCGACCAGATCACCTTCCCAGTGGTTGCGATGGTGGCTGAGGGCGACATCGTGGTGCTGGCAACGGTGAGCTACAAGGACGATCCCACCCGACCCGGCGAGAAGTACGCCACCACGCACTTCGACATGTTCCGGATCCAGGACGGTCTGATCGCCGAGCATTGGGACAGCGTGCCAAAGGATCCGGCCATGCTGTCATTCGACCCGAACACCCAGAACGAGTGACAGCACCCTGAGCCGTCAGGCCACACGGCCCGACGGCTCGTCCGGGAAGCTCCGGTTGCGGACTGCGCCGGGGCCTCCCGCACCACCATCCGGCGGTCACGCCAGCGCCAACCTCGTGGCCCCCCCGATACCCCGCTCAATATCCCTTGAACAGCTCGTCCGGGTAACAGTACAGCCAGCGCTCACCGGGCTCGGCGGACGCGATCACCGGGTGACCGCTTTCGCGCGCGTGAGCACTGGCGTGCTGATTCGGGGAGCTGTCGCAGCACAGGGTGGCGCCACATTCCTGGCAGGTGCGCAGGTGTACCCATCGGGCGCCGGTCTTTGCACATTCGCTGCATACTCGCACCGCGGGCTGCTTGACCGTCCCGACCGCGGCAAGGTGCGAGCACGTATCGGATTGCATATCCGCCTCCTGCTCTGGTCCGGCTTCACTCGCACCGCATACCCGACAGTGCGGGCGCTTGCGTCCGCCGGCCGACATACCCGAGCCGGCGTCCTACGCGCCAGCACGTGCGGCGCACCGATGCATGCGCGAGGAACCTTGTCATGGCAATAACGCTTGAATGGTCGGGAGAGGCATTCGGCAGGGATCTTCGACTTACACCTATCGAGGAGTACGGGCTATGCCAACTGTCAGCGGTCATACGACGGCTATCCGGGCCAAGAAAGTCATCGGCACCGAGGTCAAGGACACATCGGGTCGAAAGATCGGCAAGGTCGAGGACATCGTGCTCGACAAGCTCTCGAACAACATCATGTTCGCCGTCGTCGGGTTCGGGGGTTTCCTCGGTATGGGTGAGAAATACCACCCCCTGCCCTGGAGCATGCTCGATTACGACGAGAACGAAGGCGGCTATGTGATCGACGTGTCGAAGGAACAGCTCAAGTCGGCCCCGTCCTGGTCCATGGAAGAGCTCACCCGCGGTGATGGCACGGATTTCAGAGACCAGGTGTATGAGTACTACGAGGTGGACCGGTACTGGTAACGGCGCCCCGGATGGTCCCCCAAATGGTCCTTAGGGTATTCATTCGGTGCATGCGGCGCCGGTGACGGCGCAGGCGGCTCGCCGCCCCTCCCCCTTGAACCCGGGGAGGAGCGGTGCCGCCCAACCTGAGTCCCATATTAGCCACATTGAGCGCAGCGTCACGCGTGCGCTGGGTCATCTCCTACCGGCATTCGATCGCCGTCGCGAGTCCCGTGCGGAGCCGCTGCACGCAGGACCGGCACGGCCAGCTTGGCCGTGAACCGACCGCTCACCCCTTCGGCTTGAGCTGATGGAGCAGCAAGCCATTGCCTTCCGAGTCCTTGCACACCACCATGCGACACACGGGCGTGTCGATGAGGTCCCCATCGAACTCGACCTGCTTGGCCTTGAGATCGGCGATCAGGCGGTCCAGGTCTTCCACTTCGAATGCGACGGTGCCGCCCGAGTTGGCGCTCGGCACATCTTGAACGACATCGGTGATTGCGAGGCATCCCCCGCCCGGCAGGTCGTACTCCACCCACCACTTGCCGTCGTGTTCGCCGGCACTGCCGGGCTGCAAGCCCAAGGTCTCTTCATAGAACCTGCGGGCACGCGCCACGTCTTTCACGGGATACAGGGTGAACGCGATCTTCTTGATCATGCCGGGCGTCGTCATGTTAGCCTCCTTAGGGTGAAGTTTCGCGCCACGGTGAGCGGCACGCACGTGTGCACGCTACGCCCGGTGGCGTGCCGCGGCAAGGGCACCCCGGCACAGTGCGCGACGCCTTCGCAAGATGCGCCCCTGCGCTGGGACGTGAACCGCTCGACAACTTGCGCGCGGCAATGCAGGATCGCGAGCCATGGGTGTACGCAGGCGCGTGTCTCGGTTCGGCCTACTGGCAACGGCCGTGGGATTGCTCACGGTACACGCCGCGCTGTACGCGCAGCGCGAATTCCGGGTGTACCAAAGCTTCGAGTTCGAGGCCGACCTCACCGAGCTGCCGCATGACTATGACTTGCCGGCCGAGTTCGTGGTCGGGCGGCTCATGTATCCGTCGGGCTGGGGGTTCGGGAGCTTCCGGGCCGCGGACTGGCGCCAGGGCGGCACCAGCTGGGCGGTCGACTACCCGCGCGGCGACCGCACGCTGGCGCGCATGCTGCGCCGGCTGACGCGCATCGACGTGCGCTCGGTGGAGCAGCCCGTCAATCCCGACGACGGTGACGACATCTTTCACTGGCCGTTCCTGATGGCGGGGCTGGCCGGCTACTGGGATCTCACGGACGAGCAGGTCACGAAGCTGCGCGAATATCTGCTGCGCGGCGGATTCCTGTTTTGCGACAGCTTCTTCGGGAGTGACTCGTGGGTGGGCTTCGAGGCGGGCATGCGTCGCATTTTCCCCGACCGTCCCATCATCGACCTGTCGGACGATCACCCGATCTTCAACATCGTCTACGACCTGTCGCAGGTGACCAAGGCGCAGATCCCGAACATCTATGCCCTGTACGGACGGGGTGTGGGGTATTTGAGCGATGGCGCCACACCGCACTGGCGCGGGATCGAGGACGACGCCGGGCGGCTCATGGTGCTGATCGCATTCAACAACGACGTCGCCGACTCCTGGCAATGGCAGGACGACCCCCGCTACCCCCTCGAGTCCGCCAATCTCGGCGTGCAACTGGGCGTCAACATCGCGGTGTACGCGATGACGCACTGAAGCCCGGCATCAGCGACCTGTCAGCACCGCGACGGGCAGCCGGCGCAGCACGTCGCCGGCGAACAACGCAGCCGTCTGATCCTCCTCGACCGCCAGCGTGAACGCCTCGCCGGTCAGAGCGTTTTTGAATCGCGCAAGCGGCGGGGCTTGGGGCCACTCGATGCGCGTGTCGCCCCAGATCCCGCGGCCCAGCGGCAGTGCCGGCTCACCCCCGGCGAGTCGTGCGAACCAGCGCGGAATCACCACGAGGAGGAAGCGGTTCTCGAAGGACCGGACGAAGGCACACAGGTGCTCGGCCCGCGCGCCCGTGGCGCGCAGCGCCTCGTAACTGCCCTGGGCGAAAAGCTCGGGGTCCTCCCGCCGCAGCTGCAGCACCGCCCAGGTGATGTAGAGCTTCGCGAGACCCTCCCGCCAGTGTTGCATCAGCCTGGGCAGGAGCTCCTCGAGTCCGCCGGCCGAAAGGCAGTCCCGAATCTCCGCGAGACGCTGCGCATGCCGCGCGAAGTCCACCGGCCGCCGGTTGTCAGGATCGACCAGCGCGAACACCGGCAGCTCGGTGCCCTGATAGATGTCAGGCACGCCCGGCGCCGTGAGCTTGAGCACCGTCTGCGACAGGCTGTTGAGATATCCGAACCAGGCCACATGAGCCGCAAGCTTGGTAAAGTCGTGCAGGAACGCGTTGCGCTCGGGCTTCTCGAGCAGCCGCGCGACGAAGTCCGTCAGGCAGCGCTCGTATTCTTCATCTGGATTCAGCCAGGCCGTCTCGCTCTTGGCCTCGCGGGCCGCCTTGATCGCGTAGGCCTGGATGCGCTCGCGGAACTCATCGGAGGCCGCCTCGCGTTCGTCGAGCGGCCAGGCGCCGAGCAATACCTGGTAGAGCAGGTATTCGTCGTTGCGCGAGGGCGCCCGGCGTCCGTCGAGCACACGGCGCTTGGCGCGGTTCAACCGGTTCCAGCGGCTCAAGTGACGCCGCCAGCGGTCGGGCATCTCGCTCAGCACCGCGATGCGCGCCCGGACATCCTCGCTGCGCTTGGTGTCATGGGTCGAGGTCGCCAGCATCGAGTGCGGCCAGTGCTGGAGGCGCTCCTGGTTCGACTGGTGAACGGCGCTCGTGGACACGCCGAAGCGCTTCGGCTCGCCGCCGACCTCGTTCAAGCAGACCAGGCGGTTGTAGACGTAGAAGGCGGTGTCCTCGACGCCTTTCGCCATGACCGGCGCGCTCACTTGCTGGAACTTCATCGCGAACTCCCGTGTCATGACCGAGTGCACGCCCGGGCGCTCCCCGAGCAGCACCGCCCGCAGAAAATCGAACGCGCTTTGCTCCGCTGCCGGGCTGCGCTTACGCGCAACGCTCACCGCCCAGTCCACGATGTGCCGATCCTCGTCCGAGACGCCGCGCTCGCTGATGTAGGTGCGGTACACGGGAAAGCACGCGATCGTCTCGACGATCGCGTCCTGCAGCGCGCTGCGCGTGAAATCCGCGGTATGCCGGTCGAGCTGGGCGATGCGATCGAGCTGCGCGGCCAGCACCGACACTTCGGCGGCGAGCGAAATGCGCATCACCAGCTTCTTGCTTTGCCAGGCGATCTCGTCGAAGTCGCTTCCGCGGCCGGTGAACGCACGATACAGGCGCGTCATCCGCGCCTCCGCTTCACCGTGCACCAGCCAAGCGCCTGCCAGGTTGGCGAAGTCATAGCCCGTCGTGCCATTCACCGGCCACTCGTCAGGCAGGCGCTCGTGGGTGGCCAGGATCTTCTCGACCAGGATGTACAGCGGCCCGGCATCCGGATTCGCGCGGAGCCAGTGCGCCTGCAGACGCTCGAAGTAGGCGCGTGGATCGTACAGCCCGTCGGGGTGATCGATGCGCAAACCGTCGACGATTCCCGCTTCGAGCAGCGCAAAGATCAGCTGATGCGTGTCCTCGAACACCGCGGCATCGTTCATGCGCAGCGCCGCGAGATCGTTCACGTCGAAGAAGCGGCGGAAGTTGATCTCATGCATGGCGACACGCCAGTACGACAAGCGGTAGGGCTGTGCCTCCAGCAGCTCGTGCAGGGTGTCGAAGCTGCGCGGGTCCCCCACCCTGCCGTTGACCTCGGTCACGACGGCGGCGATGTAGGCGCTGAGCGCCGGACTGCGCTCGCACAACCGCACCAGGCGGCGCTTGTGCACTTCCTTGTCCCGATAGCGCTCGGCGCGCGCCTCCGCGGAGGTGTCGGAGACCGGCGGCAGGCGCCCGAACGCGTCCAGCAGGCTTTCGAAATCGGCCCGGTTGGGGTCTTCGGGCGCGAGCATGTCATCGATCCGCGGGCGCGGCCCGGCGAAGATCCTGGGATACTCGCGCGGATCGATCGGCATGAGGTGCTGGAAATAGCGCACGGCGAAGCTGCCGGTCGCCCGGTCGAGTTCGAGCTTGAGCTCGCCCCGCTCGAGAATGACCCCGTACATGTCGCCGAGCACCGGCACCAGCAGTCGATTGCGCAGCGTGCTGCGGCCGGGATTCCAATCGATGTCGAAGTAGTCTGCGTACCGTGCAGCCGGGCCGTTCTCCAGGACATCGAGCCACCACGGGTTGTCGCTGCCCATCACGCCCAGATGATTGGGCACGATGTCGACCAGCAGGCCCATGCCATGGGCGTGCAAGGTCGCGGCCAGCGTATCGAGATCCTCACGGGTGCCGAGCTCGGGATTGAGGACGTTGTAATCGATCACGTCGTAGCCGTGCGCACTGCCCGGGCGCGCCTTGAGGATGGGCGAGGCATACAAGTGACTGATGCCCAGTTGCGCAAGATAGGGGACCAGGCGCGCGGCATCGCGGAACGTGAAATCGCGATTGAACTGCAGCCGGTATGTCGCGCGCGGGATGCGCCTGCGGAAACGCTCGCCCGTGGCGGCGCTCATAGGGGTCGCGCGCGCACGTGCTCAAAGAGCGCCAGCGAGCGCGCCTGCAGGTCGAACACCGCCCCAGGATCGAGCGTCGTCGTCGGGGGCACGAAGCCCTCTTCCTTGGTCGTATCGATGCGCAGGGTCCAGCGCGCCTGTGCAGGCTCCGCCGGCAGCCGGAACGGCAGCTTCTCGTGGTGCGCATTGAGCAGGAGCAGGAAGTCCGTGTCGCGCAGCGGCCGGCCCCGGCCGTCGGTCTCATCGAGCGCCCCGGACAAGTACACGCCGAGGCAACGCGCGAAAGACTCCTGCCATTGCTGATCGCTCATCTCCGAGCCGGAAGGATCGTACCAGACGATGTCGCGCACGCTCGAGCCGCGAATCGCACGCCCCTGGAAGAAACTGCGGCGACGGAAGGCGCGGTGCGCACGCCGGAAACGGATCAGCTCGATGACGAACTCCTGTAGATTCCGGTAGTGCCCGGCCCGCTCCCAGTCGATCCACGAGAGCGGATTGTCCTGGCAATAGGCGTTGTTGTTGCCATGCTGCGTACGAGCGAACTCATCGCCGGCCTGCAGCATCGGCACGCCTTGTGACAACAGCAGGGAGGCGAGCAGGTTGCGCATCTGCCGGCCGCGCAGCGCAAGCACCTCGGGATCGTCGGTCGGCCCTTCCACGCCACAGTTCCAGCTGAAATTATGGCTGTCGCCGTCGCGATTGTCCTCGCCGTTGGCCTCGTTGTGCTTTTCGTTGTAGCTCACCAGGTCGTGCAGCGTGAAGCCGTCATGCGAGGTCACGAAATTGATGCTGGCGTAAGGCCGTCGGCCGCTGTGCTCGTAGAGATCGCTGGAACCCGACAGACGATAGGCGACTTCGCCGATCAGGCCGCCCTCGCCCTTCCAGTACGCGCGCACCACGTCGCGATACCGCCCGTTCCATTCCGTCCAGCCGACCGGAAAGCGCCCGACCTGGTAGCCGCCTTCGCCCAGATCCCAGGGCTCGGCGATGAGCTTCACCCGCGAGATCACCGGGTCCTGGTGGATGATGTCGAAGAACGCCCCGAGACGGTCCACTTCGTGCAGCTCGCGCGCCAGCGCCGAGGCGAGATCGAAGCGGAAGCCGTCCACGTGCATCTCCGTGATCCAGTAGCGCAGGCTGTCCATGATGAGCTGCAACACGCGCGGGTGACGCATGTTCAGCGTGTTACCCGTGCCCGTATAGTCCATGTAGTAGCGTGGGTCGTCGGTGAGGCGATAGTAGGCGACGTTGTCGATCCCGCGGAACGACAGAGTCGGCCCCAGGTGATTGCCTTCGGCCGTATGGTTGTACACCACGTCCAGGATGACCTCGATGCCGGCCGAGTGCAGCGTCTTCACCATGGTCTTGAACTCGCGCTCCGGGATGGAGGAGCTCGCATATAGCGGCTCCGGCGCGAAGTACCCGATGGAGTTGTAACCCCAGTAGTTGCGCAGCTTGCGCTCGATCAAGTGGCGGTCGTTCACGAACGCATGCACCGGCATGAGCTCCACGGCCGTGACGCCGAGCCGCTGCAGGTATTCGATGATCGGCGCGGTGGCCAGCGCCGCGTACGTGCCGCGATACTCCGGCGGCACCTCGGGGTGCTGCATCGTGAAACCGCGCACATGCATCTCGTAGATGATGGTGTCGTGCCACGGCGTGTTCGGCGATCGGTCGTCACCCCAGGTGAAAGCCGGGTCGACCACCTGGCATTTCGGCATGCCATCGGCGTTGTTGCGTCGATCGAAGGAAAGATCCTCGCGCGCATGGCCGATGCGGTAACCGAAATGCGCATCGCTCCAGGCAAGATTGCCCACCAGTGCCTTGGCGTAGGGATCGAGCAGCAGCTTGTTGGGATTGAAGCGATGCCCTTCCTGCGGCTTGTAGGGTCCGTAAACCCGATATCCGTAAAGTTGCCCGGGACGCACCGCCGGCAGATAGCAATGCCAGACCTGGTCGGTCCGCTCGCGCAGCCGGATGGACTCGGTCTGGCGTCGCCCGCGAGGCTCGAACAGGCACAGCTCGACCGCCTCGGCATGTTCGGAGAACAAGGCGAAATTGACGCCCTCACCGTCCCAGGTCGCGCCCTGCGGGTAGGGTCGTCCGGGCCATACGGCTGTGACGCGACTGGCCATGCGCCTACCTGTACACCGAGCGCAGCAGCGTCAGCAGCCCCTCGATGGGCACCCATGCCCACGTGGGGCGGTTGTTCAGCTCGTAACGCAGCTCGTAGAACGCCTTTTCGAGCTGGAACAGCAGGAGCAGGCGTTCCACGGCGGTCGGCTCCGTGGGCAGGAACGACGCAGGCCCGACGCCGCTGCGATAGCCCGCCAGGAAAGTCTCCGCGGTCTGCCTGCGCCACTCATCGAAGGCCGGACCGAGCCGCTCGGCCAGATCGGGGCGTACGCTGGTGGCGTGCTCGAGCGCGACCGCGCGCGCATAATCGAACGAACGCAGCATGCCGGCGATATCGCGCAGCGGCGAGGCTTTCTCGCGGCGCTCCTCGATGGAGCGCGCCGGCTCGCCTTCGAAATCGGTAATCAGAAAATCGTCCGCGGTGAGCAGCACCTGCCCGAGGTGAAGATCGCCGTGGTAGCGGATTTTCTGGCCGCCGACGGTGCGCGTGGCCAGCCGTGCGATGCGCACGGCGATGCGCTCGCCTTCCGCGAGCAGACGGCGCGCCGCCGGCTGCACCGCCTCGTCCAGGTCGCCCAGATGGACCTGCAGCAATCGCAGCGTGTCGGTCGCCTCGGCGGTGATGCGCGCCAGCCAGTGCGCCAGGTCCGCCGAGGTGATGGGCTCGGGCGCGAACGCCGGATCCTGAGACTCCCCGGCCAGCACTGCATGCAGCTCGCCGACCCGGCTGCCCAGGGTGTGCACCTGGGTCAGGAACAGCGCATGCGGATCCTCGCTTTCCTCGCCGTTCTCGGCCCCGATGAGCGCGGCGGAACGCTCCAGGTGGTTGAGCGTGTAGGTCCAGCCGTCGCCCTGATTGCGCACGTAGCCGAACAGCGCGAGCAAGGTCGTCGGCGGGTCCGTCTTGCGCACGAACTCGAGCGTGCCCGCCAGTGGCGCGATGTACTGGAAGCCGGCCCGGGTGAGGAAATGCGCCATCTCGACATCCGGGTTGATCCCTGCCTGCAATCGCCGGTATGCCTTGAGGAACAGGCGCTCGCCGAGGATGACGCTGGTGTTGCTCTGTTCGCGCGCCAGATGCTCGACCGGCTCCAACCCGCCGGCGCCGAGCTCGGCGAACAGCTCGGTAGGCTCGAAGCGCAGCTCCCCGTCGCCAAAGCTCAGGCGCGCACGCGTCGCGACGGCGTCGGCCAGCGCGAGCCCGAAGCCTGGGTCCGCGAAGGCGTCGAGCAACGCACCGACACGCGCGTGCTCGCGTACCTTGGCGAGCGACCATTCCGCCGTGCGCAGCGCGCCGGTGTCGGACCCGTCCTCCCAGGCGATCGTGAGCGGCAGGAAATAGCGCTGCGTGTCGCCTTGCGGGAACCGGACATCCAGCATCGACAACAGCCACCTGCCCTGTGAGGTTTGCCAGAGTGTGCGCGGGCCGAGCCCGACCGACTCGAAGGCGGCGCCCTTGGCGCCGAACCAGCGACGCGCCGGCAAATACTCGGGCAGGACCTCCTGCTCGAGATGCCGCATTGCGCGCTGGACGTGGCGTTCTGCCGTGTGTGGACCCTCCAGCAGCGTGCCGAGCCCCATGCCGGCTGCGAGCACGATGATCGGCAGCTCCGTCGCGGGCAGGCGTTCGATATGCCAATCCGGCGGCGCGGCATCCTCGCTCAAAAGCAGCCAGAAGAACCCGTGAGCCGCCAGCGTGAGGAAGTACGGCAGCTCGCCGATGGGGGGAAAGGCGTTGCGCCCCATCAGCTCGACCGGCACCCGCCCCTTGTACTTCGCCAGGTCGAGCTCCACCGACTGCGCGGTTTGCGAGAGGTTTGCCACGCACAACACGATCTCGTGCCCGTACGAACGCACGTAGGCGAGCACCTTGCGGTTGTATGGGCGGATGAACTCGAGCGTGCCGCGACCGAAGCAATGGTACTGGCTGCGCACCGAAAGGATGCGCCGCATCCAGTTGAGCAGCGAGGACGGGTCGCGGCTCTGAGCCTCGACGTTGACGGCCTGGTACCCGTAGATCGGATCCATGATCACCGGGAGGTACAGACGCTGCGGGTCGGCGCGCGAGAAACCGGCATTACGGTCGATGCTCCATTGCATCGGCGTGCGCACGCCATTGCGGTCGCCGATGTAGATGTTGTCGCCCATGCCGATCTCGTCGCCGTAGTAGATGATGGGTGAGCCGGGCATCGAGAGCAGCAGGCTGTTCATCAGCTTGATGAGATCGACGTCATTGTTGAGCAGCGGCGTCAGGCGCCGGCGTATCCCGACATTGACGCGCATGCGCGGCTCGTGGGCGTACATCTGATACATGTAATCACGCTCGCGATCCGTGACCATCTCGAGCGTGAGCTCGTCGTGGTTACGCAGAAAGATCGCCCACTGACAGTTCTCCGGGATGTCCGGCGTCTGTCGCATGATCTCGGTGATCGGATAGCGGTCCTCGAGCGCCACGGCCATGAAAATGCGCGGCATCAGCGGGAAGTGGTATGCCATGTGGCACTCGTCGCCGTCGCCGAAGTACTCGAGCACGTCCTCCGGCCATTGATTGGCCTCGGCGAGGAACATCCGGTTCTTGTAGTGCGCATCCATGACGGCGCGCATGCGCTTGAGCACTGCATGGGTCTCCGGCAGGTTCTCGTTGTTCGTGCCCTCGCGCACGCAGAGATACGGAATGGCGTCGAGGCGCATGCCGTCGACCCCCATGTCCATCCAGAAGCGCATCACTTCGATCACGGCCTCCACCACCTTCGGGTTGTTGTGATTGAGGTCCGGCTGATGCGAGAAGAACCGGTGCCAATAGTACTGACCGGCGACTGGATCCCAGGCCCAGTTCGACACCTCGGTATCCGTGAAGATGATGCGCGTGCCGGCGAACTTCTTGTCCGTATCGCTCCAGATGTAGAACTCCCGCTCGGGCGAGCCGGGCGGCGCGCGCCGCGCCTCCTGGAACCAGGGATGTTGATCCGATGTATGGTTGATGACCAGCTCGGTGATGACCTTGAGTCCACGCCGATGTGCTTCCGCCACGAACGTTTTGAAGTCCTCGAGCGTTCCGTAGTCCGGATGCACGTCGCGGTAATCCGAAATGTCATAGCCGTCGTCGCGCAACGGCGAGGGATAGAACGGCAACAACCACACGGCGGTGACGCCGAGCTCCTGGATGTAATCGAGCTTTTGCGTCAGGCCTTCGAAGTCGCCGATGCCGTCGTTGTTGGCGTCGTAGAACGCCTTGACGTGCAGCTGGTAGATGATCGCGTCCTTGTACCAGAGAGGGTCGTCGGATGGCGTATCCATGGCTGCTGCGCCTGGCCCGTTCTCGTCACTCATGCCGCCGACCGTGCCGGATTCCGCTCATGCGGGACTGACAGATGGACTTCGCCCGATGAGGCCCGCTGCCCGCCGGGTGGAGCGGGGCAAAGACGACTTGCGGTCATGATCGGCGCCATACGCTGTCATCACATGAAGTAGTCGAAGTCGCGCTCGGTGCGCACGTGGCGACGCACGGCAAATACGTGCGCCACCTCGGCGTGCGGATCGAGCCGCACATAGTTGTGCTCTCCTTGCCAGAGATAGCTCGCTCCGGTCAGCAGGTCGTGCATGCGGAAGGGCCGCTCGGCCGCCAGGCCGAACTCCGCCAGCGGCAGATGCAGCCAGCCCTGCTGAGGATTGTGCGGATCGAGATTGGCGACGATCACCAGCACATCGCCCTGCTCCGGCAGGGCCTTCGCATAGGCGAGCATCTGATCGTTGTCGATGTCCAGGAATCTCAGCGAGCGATTCGTCTGCAGTGCCGGGTGCTCCCGACGGATACGGTTCAGGCGCGCAATGAACGGCGCCAAGCTGTCGGGACGGTCGAGCTGCCAATGGCGCAGCTGATACTTCTCGGAGTCGAGATACTCCTCACTGCCCCGCTCGCGCGGACGGTGCTCCAGCAACTCGAACGCCGGCCCGTAGATCCCGTAGGCCGCGCTCAGCGTGGCGGCCAGCAGGGCGCGCGTCATGAAAGCGGC
>QGUO01000403.1 GCA_003242495.1 Pseudomonadota bacterium
GGCCTGCAGGCAGCCTTCGACGATGCCCTTCACCACGGCTTCGGCCACCTCCACGCTGAGCTTGCCGGTGGCGTAGTAGTCGAGGAAGAACAGCGGCTCGGCACCCTGAACGACGACGTCGTTGACGCACATCGCAACCAGGTCGATGCCGATGGTGTCGTGGCGTCCGGTCTGGATCGCCAGGCGCAGCTTGGTGCCCACCCCGTCGGTACCGGACACCAGCACCGGCTGCCGCCAGCGCTCCAGCGGAAGCTCGAACAGCGCGCCGAAGCCGCCGAGCCCGGCGAGCACCCCCGGCCGGTGTGTGCGTGCCACGTGCGGCTTGATGCGTTCGACCAGCTCGTCGCCGGCATCGATGTCGACACCTGCATCTTTGTAGGTGATCGCATCCTTGGTTGGTGGGTTCATCGACGGATGTCCTCTCTGGTGGGCGCGGGGCGTCGTGCCAACGGGCATTCGGCAGTCCCGGCAGTCTGGGGCGAGGTGGGTGTGGTATTTTACACGGCCGCCCAGACCCACGGTGCACGAGCGGCGACCGGGGCAACGGTGCGGCGCCGGGCGGGCAGGCCGATCCGACGCTGTTCCGGGCGTGACGGCAGATCGGAGGTTCCCTGAGAGGACATGATGGCACTGCGTGACGGACGGCTGCGCGCCTGGTGCGCGGCGGCGCTGCTGTGGCTGAGCGCCGTGGCGCTCCTGCCCTCGGCGGCACTGGGCGCCGCGCCGGCGGACCTGTACGAGGTTTTCGTGCCGGTCACCGAGGACCGCGATGCGGCGCTGGCCGCAGCCCTGCGTACCGTGGTGATTCGCGTGAGCGGCCGGCGCGACGCGCCCGATCGACTCGGCGACGCGCTCGCCAGCCCCTGGAACTACGCGCAGCGCTCCGGTCTGACCGCCGACGGCATGCTGCAGGTCGGGTTCGACAGCCTGTCGATCGATCGCTTGCTCACCGGGGCAGGGTTGCCTGTCTGGGGGCGCGAGCGGCCGGCGACGCTGGTGTGGCTGCAAGTGCAGGATCGCGACGGAACGGCGTTCTGGCTCGGCGCCGACACGCTGGCGATCGAGCGTGACGCGCTCGAGCGGGCCGCACACGAACGCGGCGTGCCGCTGATCTGGCCGGCGCTCGACTTCGACGAGCGCCAGACGATGCACGCGCAGGCCGGCGACGACGAGCTGCTGCGCAGCGCCGCGCGTTACGGCGCCAATGCGGTGCTGCTGGGTCGCGCCCGCCGCGACGGGGGCGAGGTGAGCTGGACGCTGCTTTCGGGCGGCGAAACTCGCCATGTCACCGGCTCGCTGGAGGACGGCGTGCATCTGGCGGCCGACACCTTCGCCGCGCTCTATGCCGCCACCGGCAGCTCGCTGCAGGAGATCGGCGTGGAAGTGGCCGGCATCTCCAACCTCGATGCCTATGCGGCGACGCTCAATTATCTGGAAAACATGACGCTCGTGCGCAGCGTGACCGTCGACCGGGTCGCGGGCGACCGGGTGCGCTTCCGTCTGGCGGTGCGCGGCGATGAGGCGGCGCTGCTGCGCGCGCTGGCGCTCGACACGCGCCTCGCCCCGGCGGCGCCGACGGTCGACAGGGGGCTCGGCGCGGATGCGGCCGCTGCGGCCGGCGCCCCGCTGCAGCTGCGCTATCAACCGTAACGAACGCCTTCCGATGTCGGCTCTGCGCTTCATCCCGAACGCGCTATGCATCCTGCGGATGCTGCTGGTCGTTCCGGTGGCCTGGCTGCTTGCGCATGGCGAGTTCCGCACGACCTTGTGGCTGTTCGCACTGGCCGCCGCGACCGATGCCCTCGACGGGTTCCTCGCGAAGCGCTGCGGGTGGACCTCGGAGCTCGGCAAGATCCTCGATCCGCTCGCCGACAAGATCCTGCTGGTCGGCGTGTTCGTCACGCTGGCCGCCATGGGGCTGGTGCCGCTGTGGCTGGCGGCCACGGCAGTGGCCCGCGACCTGGTCATCTCCTTCGGCGCGATCGCGTACAAGACCCTCATCGGCGATCCCCAGGGCCATCCGACCCTGGTCAGCAAGCTGAACACGCTCTGCCAGGTCGTCTATCTGCTGCTGGTGGTCGCAGCGCATGCAACGGGCTACGTGCCGCTTTGGATGCTCACCGCAACCGGTGCGCTGGTGTTCGTCACGACCGTGGTCAGCGGCATCGACTACGTGATCACGTATGCGCGCAAGGCGGTGGCCGTGAGCCGCCGCCGGCGCGATGCCGCGAGCGGCGCGTGAACGTGCTCGAGCAGCTTCCCCTTGGCGTGCGGTTGCGCGACAGCTCCCGGTTCGAGAGCTATTTCGCGGGCCGCAATGTCGCCACCGTGGAGGCTTTGCGCGCCGTGCGGCCCGGCGAGGGACCGACGTGTATCTGGCTGCACGGGCCGGCCGGCTCCGGGAAGACGCATCTGCTGCAGGCCATCTGCGCCTTGCAGGCGCAGCAGGGCGCCCGGGCGGCGTACGTGCCGCTCGCCGAATGCGTGGGCGGCAGCGCGGCGCTGCTCAGCGGCTACGGCGAGCTCGATTGTGTCTGTCTGGACGACGGCGAGGCGCTCGGCGCGCGTCGCGACTGGGAGCACGCGGCCTTCCGGCTGTACCAGGAGCTCGACGAGCGCCGCGGACATTTGATCGTGGCGAGCGCCCGCCCGCCGGGCGCGGCGGGCATCGAGCTGCGCGATCTGGCCTCGCGCCTCGGCGGCGGACTGACGTTGACGCTGCAGGCGCTCGAGGAGGCCGAGCGTATCGCGGCGCTGACGCTGCGCGCCGCGGCGCGCGGTTTCGAGCTGCCGGCGGATGCCGCCCAGTTCCTGATGCGCCGGTTGCCGCGCGACATGACGACTCTCTGCGCCTTCCTCGACGAGCTCGACGAGGCCTCGCTCGCCGCGCAGCGCCGGTTGACCGTGCCGTTCGTCAGGGAGGTGGCTCAGCGCTGGTTGGCGCGCCGGCGTGCGGTCTCGTGATCCGCAGGTAGGCCACCAGCATGGCAAAGAGCAGCAGCGCGAGCAGCAGGCACAAGGCCGCCCAGATCCTGGCGCCCGGATTGGCGATGACCTCGGTGATGCCGAGCACGAAGTACGGGATCACGCACAGCGTGGCCCATGCATAGGTGCGGCGCACCCCGCGCCACAATCCGCGTATCGGCAGCCACAGCGGGAGGGTCAGCACGGCCGCCAGCGTCAGATGCCCGGCGGTGGGCGCCTGCGCGAGCTGCCACAGCACCACGACGGCCATGAGCCCGAAGTGCAGGGCGAGCGTGACACTGCGCGCGCGCCGGGCGGCGGGCTGCGCGCTCAACGTTGCAGCTTCATGGCGAGTTCCGCGACCCGGCGGCCCAGGACCTGGGCCAGCGTCTTCTCCTCGGTCGACAGGCGTGGCTGTGTCTGCTGGCCGGCCACGTGGCTGGCGCCGTAGGGCGTGCCGCCGCTCGTCGTTTCATTGAGCGCCGCTTCGGTGTAAGGCAGCCCGACGATATACATGCCATGATGCATGAGCGGCAGCATCATGCTGAGCAGCGTGGTTTCCTGGCCGCCGTGCATGCTCTGCGTGGAGGTGAAGACGGCAGCGGGCTTGTTCGCCATGACGCCGCTGACCCACAGCGCCGAGGTGCCGTCGATGAAATGCTTCAGCGGCGCGGCCATGTTGCCGAAGCGCGTGGGGCTGCCGAGCACCAGCCCGTCGCATTGGCGCAGGTCATCGTGCGTCGCGTAAGGCGGTCCCTCGGACGGCACGGGCGG
>QGUO01000404.1 GCA_003242495.1 Pseudomonadota bacterium
CCATACCAACCCACCAGGCCCATGCAGCCGAATCCCAGTGCCGAGACCCGTACGCCGCTGTTGCCCAACCTTCTCGTCTGCATTACCGCTTCGCTCCGTCACGAGTACCGAACCCGTAACGATAAACGAATCTGCCGTCGTTTGGAGCGCCGCGCGGCGCGCATCGGCGCGCTCGCGCCCGGCTAGCGCTTGCGCGCCGCGATCAGCTTCTCGAGATAGGCACCGAAGTTGGGGCCCAGGCTCTCGTGCTTCAGCGCGAGCTCCACGGTGGCCTGCAGGTAACCGAGCTTGCTGCCGCAGTCGTAGCGCCGGCCTTCGAACTCGAAGGCATACACCGGTTCTTCCGCCAGCAGATCGGCAATGGCGTCGGTGAGCTGGATCTCGCCGCCTGCGCCGCGTCCGGTGCGCTCGAGCTTGTCGAAGATCCGCGGCGAGAGCACATAGCGGCCCACCACCGCCAGCGTGGACGGCGCCTCTTGGGGCTTGGGTTTCTCGACGATCTGCTGCACGCGGCTGACCCGGCCCTCGGCGCCCGCTGTCGCCACGATGCCGTACTTGTCCGTCTCGCTCTGCGGCACGGTCTCCACACCCAGCACACTGGCCTTGCGCTCGGCATACACCTCGCCCATCTGCTTGAGGCAGGGCACCTCGCCGGCAATCAGGTCATCGGCCAGGTGCACGTAGAACGGCTCGTTACCGACGGCCGGGCGCGCGCACAGCACCGCATGCCCCAGCCCCAGCGGCGAAGGCTGGCGGATGTAGATGCAACTCGCCCAGGACGGCACGATGCCGCGCACCGCCTCGAGCAACTCGGCCTTGCCCTGCGCCTCGAGCGCCTTTTCGAGCTCGAGGTCGGTGTCGAAGTGATCCTCGATGGCGCGCTTGGAGCTGCCGGTGATGAACACCAGCTTGCGGGCGCCGGCCGCCAGCGCCTCTTCCGCCGCATACTGGATGAGCGGCTTGTCGACGATCGGCAGCATCTCCTTGGGACTGGCCTTGGTCGCCGGAAGAAAACGCGTGCCGCGTCCGGCTACCGGGAACACTGCCGTTCTGATCTCCTGTGCCACGATTCGGATCTCCTCGCAGGTAATGCCTGATGATAAGAAACCCCTGACGACAGGGCCATTGTCGGCGGGACCCGACCGGCGCGTTGCACCGGCGTCCACGCACGGTCTACACGCAGGCGCACACCGCCAAGGCTCACGACGGGGCCTTTGGTCGAGACCGCGCAGTGCAGTCTCCCCTTGCAACCCCTCTCGATGAATCCGCGAACGGGCGATGAATGTCTGAATGGTGCGACCCGTTGCGCAAAGCCGCGATTTGCACGCGCTCCGCTGCGCCGGGCATTCTCATTGGACCGTCGTCATGGGCGTTCTGTCGTCATAAACCCGGCGGCGCATCCTTTGTTCCACCGCCGCGCTCAGGCCCGGAGCTGCTGCGACGCCGCGGCCGGGCCCTGCCATGGGCGAGGACGCACGACCTGCAGTTCAGTGCCTGCGTGAGAGACGCAACGACCCGCAGACGCTTGCCGGCAGCTCATAGGTACGTGCCCGCGTGGGGATGCCGCGCGGTCAGGCGCCGACGCGCCGGGCCGCATCGACCTCGGCCTTGGCTGCACGCACCTCCGTCTCGGCGGCGCGCAGCGCGCGCCTGAGGCGCCCTCGCTCGCTCAGCAACTGCGCCACCCACCAGGCCCGCCCCAGGAGGCCTGCCAGGATACCGAGCGCGAACGCCGTCACCAGCGCCAGCCCAAGCGGGGCTTGCAGCCGTGCGAACGCGAGCTCGACGGCCACGCTCTGGGCATTCATGGCGCCGATCAGCAACGCGGCCAATGCCGCCAGGAGCAGCAACGTGACGAACAAAGTGCGCGACATGAGAAAAATGGTTCCGCTCAAAGCCGGGCTTCGACCCGAGCGCGAAGCATAGGGGATATTGCCGACCGACTGGGAGCATCTCCATGCGGTGCGGACGGAACCCTGCCCGAAGACGCCGTCAGGCGAACGAGCGGGTGACAACAAAAAGATGTGCTGGATGGGGAAAGTCTGAGAGCCGGTCACGCTTGCGCCGGCCGGCCCGCCACGCTGCGGGCACTCAATCGCGAATGGGCAGGTTGGCCCCTTCGTTGACCCGTTCGCGCAGGTCCTTGCCGGGCTTGAAGTGCGGGACGTACTTGCCGGAAAGCGCCACCGTCTCGCCGGTCTTGGGGTTGCGTCCCTGGCGCGGCGGGCGGAAATGCAGCGAGAAGCTGCCGAACCCGCGGATCTCGATGCGGTTACCTTGCGCCAGCGCGTCGCTCATGATCTCGAGGATCTGCTTGACCGCAAGCTCCACGTCTTTCGCGGGCAGATGCTTCTGCTTGGCTGCGATGAGCTCGATGAGTTCCGATTTGGTCATGCTCGGGCCCGTTGTTGTTCTTTCGAATCGTCGCCCCGGCCAGCCGGCCGCGCGCATCGGCGCGTGGACGGCTGCAGGATCCGGGGGGCGCGGCGGCGAACAACGCCACCGCCGCGCCGCTCGTGGCGTCAGTTGTTGTCCTGGCTGCCGATCTGCTCCTTGAGCAGGTCGCCCAGGCTGGTGCCGCTCGAGGTTTCGCCGGTGCGGTAGCTCTGCACCGCCTCGGCCTCCTCGTGCATCTCCTTCGCCTTGATCGACAGCGCGATCGTGCGGCTCTTGCGATCGACGTTGGTGAACTTCGCCTCGATCTCCTCGTCCACCTTGAGGATGGTGCGCGCGTCCTCGACGCGATCGCGCGAGAGCTCGGAAGCACGCAGGTGCCCCTCCACGCCGCCGCCCAGATCGATGATCGCGCCCTTGGCATCCACCTCGCGCACCCGGCCCTTGACGATGGAGCCCTTCGGGTGCTCGGCGATCCAGGTCGAGAACGGATCCTTGGCAAGCTGCTTGATGCCGAGCGAGATGCGCTCGCGCTCCGGATCGATCGACAGCACCATGGCTTCGATCTGCTGGCCCTTCTGGTAGTTGCGCACCGCTTCCTCGCCGGGCACATCCCAGGAGATGTCCGAGAGGTGCACCAGACCGTCGATGCCGCCGGCCAGCCCGATGAAGATGCCGAAGTCGGTGATGGACTTGATCTGTCCGCTCACGCGATCGCCGCGGTTGTAGTTGTCCGCGAACTCCTTCCACGGGTTCGACTGGCACTGCTTGATGCCCAGGGAGATGCGGCGGCGCTCCTCGTCGATGTCGAGCACCATGACCTCGACTTCCTGGCCGATGTGCACGACCTTCGACGGATTGACGTTCTTGTTGGTCCAATCCATCTCAGAGACGTGGACCAGACCCTCGACGCCCTCCTCGATCTCCACGAAGCAGCCGTAGTCGGCAATGTTGGTGACCTTGCCGAACAGGCGCGTGCCGGTCGGGTAGCGCCGGCCGATGTTCTGCCAGGGATCGTTGCCGAGCTGCTTGATGCCGAGGCTGACACGCTGGCGCTCGCGGTCGAACTTGAGAATGCGCACGTCGATCTCGTCGCCGACGTTGACCACCTCGGACGGATGCTTGACGCGCTTCCACGCCATGTCGGTGATGTGCAGCAGGCCGTCGATGCCACCGAGGTCGACGAACGCGCCGTAATCGGTGAGGTTCTTCACCACGCCGCGCACCACGGCACCTTCCTGCAGCTTGTCCAGCAGCTCCGAGCGCTCGGCGCTGTACTCCTGCTCAACGACCGCACGGCGCGAGACGACCACGTTGTTGCGCTTCTGGTCGAGCTTGATG
>QGUO01000024.1 GCA_003242495.1 Pseudomonadota bacterium
TCGAGGGGCAGTCCCAAGGCCCGATGCCACGCGGGGTGCTTGGTCTCCGGGTATACCCCGACCGGGCGCCGATGACGCTCGCTCAGTTCGCGCGCGAGATCGAGCACCTCCTCGAACGTCGGGATCGGGTATTTGCCATCGTGCTCACGCGAGCGCGCCGGATTCGGCTGCACGGCGCGCAGCTGCTTCAACTCGGCGAGCGTGAAGTCGCTGGCGAAGAATCCCGTATAGGACCGGCCATCCATGACCCGGGTGGTGCGACGCTGTGCGAACTCGGGATGACTCGCGACATCGGTGGTCTCATCGAGCAGGGGCTCGTGACGCGCCACCAGATGGCCGTCGCGCGTCGCGACGAGATCCGGCTCGATGTAGTCCGCGCCCTGCTCCACGGCCAAGGTGTACGCGGCCAGCGTGTGCTCCGGCAGGTACCCGGACGCGCCGCGATGGGCGATCACCAGGGGCGGCTTGCCGTGGAGCGTACGGTTCGACATCTCACGCGTACAGTCATGTTCGCCGGCGAGCGGCGCATGCGTGACCGGGAGCAGGGCGATGGCCACCGCCGCGAACGCACCGCGCCAGGCGCTTTCGGGACCCTCAGCGCCGATACCGCAAGCAGCGAACCGCTGCCCATCGTCCCGCACCCACATCCAGGCTGAGCCGATCCGAGCCGCTATGGCTCGGGTATGCGCTCGGGGGGCGTTCCGGGCGGCTCGGTCGTCCCGGACGTATCCTGCGAAGCGCGCTCCTGCTCGGCCTGACGCACGATCTCGGCGCGCAGCTCGCGCAGCTTGTGTTTGACGATGGCCGCGTTCTGCGGCCCCATGCGGATCAGGGCTTTCTGTCCGGCGGAGCGTGCCTCGAGCTCGGGATCGGCGTAGTGATAGCGCACCGTGGGATGCACCAGGCGGATGGGATCGCGCACCTCCGGGGTTTCGAGCAGGTGATCGATGACTTCCACCAACCGGTCATTGAAATAGGCGTCGGGATAGCCGATGTCTTCGTAGGCCTGCTGCAGGAGCGGATAGAAGCGCCGATAGACCGCGCCGATCTGCGCAGCGCTGGCGCCCTGCAGGAGTTTCACCATCGGTGTGTAGCGGGCATAGTTCCTCGGGCTCAGCACCAGGTTTTCCTCGGTGCCCTCCACCAGGAACTCACCCTCGACGGGCTTCACCGGCCACATCTGCACCGCCGCCTTGGCCCGCGGCAGGTTGTCGACCGTCACCACGAAATGGCGAACGATGTCCTTCGGGACCAGGAAGTTCTTCAGCGAGTCGCCGAAGGTCGTGGTCAGCGACTCCTGCACGGGCGGATCGCTTTCGGCGAGCGGCGGCAGCGGCTCCTCCGTGGGCGTTTCCTCCAACGGATACTGGATGCCTGGCTCGGGCTCGGTCGGCGGAGGCTGCTCGACGATCTGCTCCTCGGGCTGGACGTCGGTCTGCGTGCGGCCGAAATACAGCACCAGTGCGACGGCCACGACCACGGCGATGGGAATGCCCCACCAGAGCCACTGCTTCGGGTCCCGATACGGTTCGCGATCGCGCTTCATGGTGTCTCCTCCGGGGCCGTGGCGCGCGTCCCGGCGGCGCGTTTGCCGGTGTCTGCCACATGCAAAGGGTATGATACCGCGCTGGACCACGCGACCCAGAAGAAGATTCCCACAGGACGCAGCGGATGGAAGGAATTTACCGGGCTCTGCTCGCCAGCGTCCTGCTGGCCGCGGCCGTGCCCGCAGCGGCCGACGCCCAGGGCGGCGCCGTCGTGCTGAGCGAGTGTCGCCTGGAAAGCGCGCAGGCGCCGGGCAGCGTGGCGGCGCGCTGCGGCACGCTGCGCGTGCCGGAGAATCGCGCCGAGCCGCATGGCAGGCAGATCGCGCTGCACGTGGCCGTCGTGCCGTCGCTCAGATTGCGCGCCCGTAGCGATCCGCTCGTCCTGCTGGCCGGCGGGCCCGGGCAGGCCGCCAGCGACCTGTACCTCACGCTGCATCCGGCCTTCGCCCGCGTGCGCCGCGATCGCGACATTCTGCTGGTCGATCAGCGCGGTACGGGGCGTTCGATGCGGCTGGATTGCACGTACCCGCAGGACCTGGAAATCGCCGCCTACGACGCCACGGCGTTGCGCCGGGAGACACGGCGCTGCCTCGAGACCCTGCCGGGCGATCCGCGCTACTACACCACCAGCGTTGCGGTGCAGGACCTGGACGCAGTGCGCGCCGCGCTGGGCTACGAGCGCTTGAATCTCTACGCCGTCTCGTACGGCACGCGCGTCGCGCAGCATTACATGCGGCGCTATCCGCAGCGCGTGCGGACCGCGATCCTGGACGGTGCCGTGCCGCCCGACCTGGCACTCGGACCGGACATTCCGCGCGAGGCGCAGCGTGCGCTCGATACGCTGTTCGAGCGCTGTGCGCAGTCGGCCGAATGCAGTGCCCGGTTTCCGTCGCTGGCGCAGGATTTCGCGAGCCTCTATGCACGTCTGCAGGCTGCGCCCGCCATGGTCCGGCTCGCCGACCCGCTCACTGGCGCGGGCACGCGGGTGCAGTTCGGCGTCGCGCACCTCGCAGCGGCCGTGCGCATGCTGAGCTACAGCGACGAGACGGCCGCGCTCCTGCCGCTGTTGATTCATGAAGCCCAGGTGGGCGGGCGACTCGAGGCGCTTGCCGCGCAGTACCTGATGATTCAACGCTCGATGGAGCGCCAGATGGCCTACGGCATGCACTTCGCGGTGGTGTGCAGCGAAGATGCGCCGCGCTGGGCCGAGGGACAGGCACCGGACTTCGCAGGCAGCACCTATCTCGGCGCCGAGTTCATGGACGGCCTGCGCGCGGTGTGTGACGAGTGGCCGCGCGGGCCGGTGGACGAGGATTTCGGCACGACGCTGAACAGCGACATTCCGACACTGCTGCTTTCGGGCGGCAACGATCCGGTCACCCCCGCAGCCTACGCCGAGCGCGTCCTGCAAGGTCTGAGCAATGCCCGGCACCTGGTGCTCGAAGGACAAGGCCATGGCCAGATCGCCGTCGGATGTGTGCCGCGGCTCGCGGCGCAATTCATCGCCGCAGCCTCCCCGGCCGACCTCGACACGCAGTGCACGACGCACGTGACGCCTGCGCCGTTCATGTTGTCGCTCACGGCGCCGGCGCCATGATCCGGGTCGAAGGCATCGTCAAGCGCTTCGGCGCGGTCACGGCCCTGCAGGACGTCTCGTTCACGGCTGCAGACGGCCGTATCACGGGACTGCTCGGGCACAATGGCGCGGGCAAGTCCACGGCACTGCGGGTGCTGAGCACGGTGCTGCGCCCCGACGCCGGACGCGCGCAGGTCGATGGTCACGATTGCGTGACCGAGCCGCTGGCGGTACGCCGCTCCCTGGGAGTCCTGCCGCATGCGAGCGGGCTGTACGCCAACCTGACCGGGCGCGAAAACATCTTGTACTACGGCAGGCTGCACGGGCTGGCCGGCGCGGCATTGCAGCGCGCCACCGATGAGCTCATCGAGCGGCTCGAGCTGGGCGCCGTCGCCGGGCGCCGCGCCAAGGGCTATTCGCAGGGCGAGCGCCTGAAAGTCGCGCTGGCGCGCGCGCTCATCCATCGGCCGCAGACCTTGATCCTCGACGAGCCCACCAGCGGGCTGGACGTCACCGCCGTGCGCATGCTGCGCGACCTGCTGCGCGAGCTGCGGGCACTGGGTCGTTGCGTGCTGTTCTCCAGTCACGTGATGCAGGAGGTCGCCGCCCTCTGCGACGACATCGTGATCATCGCCGCGGGCAAGGTGGTCCTGCGCGGCACGCCCCGGCAGATACTCGAGCAGACCGGCACCAGCGACCTCGAGGAGGCGTTCGTGCGCGCCTCGGCACGTGTCGCGCCCACACAGGGAGCGCCCGCATGAGTCGCACCGTTGCCAGCGTCTTTCTCAAGGAGATCATCGAGAACCTGCGCGACCGGCGCGTGGTGCTGTCGGCGTTCTTGTTTGGCGTGCTGCTCGGGCCGGTGCTGTTCGCCGCGATGATGTCGACCGTCTCCAACCGCACCGCGCGCATCCAGGACCAGCCGCTGGAGCTGCCCGTGGCGGGCTCGGCGCATGCGCCAAACCTGCTGGCGTTCCTGCGCGAGAACGGCGTGGACGTGCAACCGGTGGAGCTCAGCGAGTCGCAGGCCATCGAGGCGGTGCGCGACGGCACCTACAACCTGGTGCTCATCATCGACGAGGATTACGGCGAGCGGCTGGCGGCAGGCAGTCCCGCGCCGCTGCGCCTGGTGGTGGACACGGCGAATTCCCGCACGGCCCCCGAGAGCGCGCGCGCCCGGCGTTTGCTCGACGGCTACGGCGCGCAGCTCGCGGCGCTGCGCCTGATGTCGCGCGGCATGAGCCCGCAGATCGTGCAGCCGCTCGATGTGCGCAACATCGACGTGGCGACGCCCGCCGGCCGATCGCTGCTGCTGATGGGCATGATCACCTATTTCTGTCTCATGTCGATGCTGACCGGCGGCTTCTATCTCGCCATCGACACGACGGCAGGCGAGCGCGAGCGAGGCTCGCTCGAGCCGCTGCTCACGCTGCCGGTGGCGCGCAGCGAGCTCATGCTCGGCAAGATGCTGGCGACGGCGGCGTTCATGGCGATTTCGCTGTTTCTGACGCTTGCGGTGTTCGGCGTCGCCTTGTCGTTCGTGCCGCTCGAGGCGCTCGGCATGTCGGCAAACTTCGGTCCGCAGGTGATATTAGCGATGTTCGGCATCATGGTGGTATTCGTGCCGCTCGGCGCCGGATTGCTCACCGTGGTGGCCTCCTTCACGCGCAGCACGCGCGAGGCGCAAACCTGGCTGTCGCTGGTGCTGCTCGTGCCCGCGGCGCCGATCATGATGGCGGTGTTCACCGGCACCAAGCCTACGACGGCGCTCATGGCCGTCCCGAGCCTGAGCCAGCACCTGCTCGCGACCAGCCTGTTGCGCGGCGATCCGATTCCACCGTTGCACATCGCCGTGTCGCTGCTCACCACGCTTGCCGCCGGCGCCGTGCTGAGCTGGATCGCCGTCCGGCTGTATCGGCGGGAAGCGATACTGGGGTGAGTGTCGACCACGGCCGAGGCCAAGGTCGCTGCTGCGCAGCGCACCTAGCGCCTTGGATTCGATTTCACGCCGACGGCGGACGGCCAGGACGCTCTCGCTCGCTGACCTCCCTGAGCGGCGGTAACCCGGTCCATCCCGTTCTGGTGGGCCCTCAGCGCTTGCGCAGATGCTCCGTCCAGGCGACCAGCGCTGCGAGCTGCTGCGCGACGATCTGTCTGGTGGTCTCGTCCTTGAGCACGCCGTTCTCGTCGAAACGTTCATTGGCCCGGGCGACCATGACTTCTGGATGGTTCAGCACGAAGGCGTTCAGGAAGACGAACGACTGGCGCAGGTGATACTGCATCCGGCCCGTGCCGAGCTGCGACGGACTCGCGCCCATGATGGCCACGGGCTTTTTCGCGAATGGCTGATCGGGCGGACGCGAGATCCAGTCGATGGCGTTCTTCAATACGCCGGGAATCGAGTAGTTGTACTCCGGGCTGACGATGAGCACCGCGTCGGCGCGTCGCACCTGCTCGCGCAGCCGTTCCGCCGGCGGCGGAAAGCCCTGCTTGCGCAGGTCGTCGTTGTACAGCGGCAGATCATCGATGCGCGCCGTCTCCATCCCGGCGTTCGCAGGCAGGAGCGACTGCGCCGCCCGCAGCAGGGCCGTGTTGTAGGATTCCTTGCGCAGGCTGCCCGAGAATCCCAGGATGTGGATCATGACGCGCTCCGCTCGGCCTCGTAGGCATGAAAACGCCGAGCGGGCGACACCGGTTTCGTCGAGTCATTCGACCCAGTCGAACGACTTCGTGACGGCCTTGCGCCACGCGCCATACAGGCGTTCGCGAGTCTCGGGCGACATCCGCGCCGTCCAGCACCGCTCCATGGACCAGTTGCGCACGAGCTCCTCCGTGCCGCTCCAGTAGCCGCAGGCCAGCCCCGCCGCATAGGCGGCGCCGAGTGCGGTGGTCTCCGTCACCCGCGGACGCACCACCGGCACATCGAGAATGTCGGCCTGGAATTGCAGCAACAGCTCGTTGGCCACCATGCCGCCGTCGACGCGCAGCTGTGCGAGGCGGATCCCGGAGTCCTGCTCCATGGCCGTGACGACATCCCGCGTTTGATAGGCCGTGGCCTCCAGCGCGGCGCGCGCGAAATGGCCCTTGTTGGCAAAACGCGTCAGGCCGGCGATCACGCCGCGCGCCCGATCCCGCCAGTACGGCGCATACAGGCCCGAGAAGGCCGGCACGATATAGACGTCGCCGTTGTCCGGCACGGAGGCCGCCAAGGACTCGACCTCGGCGCTGCTGGCGATGAGACCCAGGTTGTCGCGCAGCCATTGCACCAGCGCACCGGCGATGGCAATCGAGCCCTCCAGCGCGAACGACGCCGGCCGATCTGCGAAGCGATAGGCGACCGTGGTCACCAGCCCGGCGGCCGAGGGCACGGCTTCCTGGCCAGTGTTCATCAACAGGAAGCAGCCGGTGCCATAGGTGTTCTTGGCTTCGCCGGGCTGAAAGCATGCCTGCCCGACGAGCGCCGCTTGTTGATCGCCCAGGATCCCGGCGAGCGGCACTCCGGCGAGCGGTCCGCGCGCGATCCGGCCATACACTTCGCTGGACGAGGCGATGCGCGGCAGGATCGCGGGCGGGATGTCGAATGTCGCGAGCAGCTCCGGGTCCCAATCGAGCGTCGCCAGGCTCATGAGCAGCGTGCGGCTCGCGTTGGTCACGTCCGTGACGTGCACGCCGCCCCGCGTCCCGCCGGTGAGGTGCCACGACAACAGGCTGTCCATGGTGCCGAACAGCACGTGGCCGGCGCGTGCGCCGGCCCGCGCCTCGGGAACATTGTCGAGCAGCCAGCGCAGCTTCAGGGCACTGAAGTAGGTGGCGAGCGGCAGGCCGGTGCGCGCCCGAAAGCGATCCTTGCCGCCCTCGCGTGCATAAGCGGCCACCAGCGGCTCGACGCGCGCATCCTGCCAGACGAGCGCATTGTGCAGCGGAACGCCCGTGCGCCGATCCCACAGCACCGTGGTTTCGCGCTGGTTGGTGATGCCGACGGCGGCGATGTGGCGCGCCTGCAAGCCCGCCTGGGCGAGCGCCTCCTCGATGACCGCATCCGTGTTGCGCAGAATCTCGAGCGGCGCATGCTCCACCCAGCCGGGCCGAGGATAGATCTGCGTGTGTTCCTTCTGCGCCAGCGCGACCATGCGCCCGGCAGCGTCGAACACGATGAAGCGCGTGCTGGTGGTGCCCTGATCGATGGCGCCGATGAACTGGCTCATGATCCCCTCGGCTGGCTCGCTCCTTCCGCGGTGCCACGAGCGCCAAGCAACGACCCAGGCTGCCAGGGTACGGACAAGGACGCACGCCAGCGCGGCTGACCGACCAGAGATTACCTTCCGGACGGGCAGGAAGCACGCGCCGCCCGGGGTGCGCCGCGGCAGGAACGGGCGCAGGGCGTCGGAGGATTACGCGCCGCGCAGGCGCGCGGCGAAGGACTCGCCGCTCATGGGCACACCGAAATAATATCCCTGCAGCTCGTCGCAGCCGCTGGCGCGCAGGAATGCGACCTGGCCCTCGCTCTCCACGCCCTCGGCCACCACTTTCAGGCCGAGATTGTGTCCCAGCGCGACGATGCTGCGCACGATGGCGCTGTCGTCCATGTCCGTGCCGATACCGCGCACGAACGAGCCGTCCATTTTCAGGCGGTGCAGCGGCAGGCGCTTGAGGGCGCTCAGATTGGTGCAGCCCGTGCCGAAATCATCGAGCGTCAGGCGCACGCCGAGCCGCGCCAGCTTGCCCAGCAGGACCATGAAGCGTTCCACGTCGTGGGTGACGGCGCTTTCGGTCAGCTCGATCTCCAGCCGCGCCGGGTCCAGACCGCTGGCAGCGAGCACCTCGGCCACGGACTCGACGAAGTCGTCCTGGCGAAACTGTCGCTCGGATACGTTCACCGAGACGATCACCGGCGGCAGGCCGGCCGCGTCCCAGGACCTGGCTTGCGCACACGCGCGCTCCAGGACCCAGCGGCCGAGGGGCACGCTGAGCCCGATCTCCTCCGCCACGGCGACGAAGCGCGCCGGCGCCACACGGGGCTCGTCCGGCCACCGGATGAGCGCCTCGGCGCCCACGATGCGCCGCGTGGCCATGTCGACTCGCGGCTGATAGCACAGCGAGAAGCGGCCTTGTGCGAACGCCTGGCGCAGGCGGCTTTCCAGCTCCTGCCGTTCGCTGATGAGCGAGTTGATCTCGGGCGTGAAGAACTGGAAGTTGTTGCGTCCCTTGCCCTTGGCGCGGTACATGGCCGAATCCGCGTGCCTGAGGAGGGTCTCGGCCGTGACACCGTCATCCGGGTAGAGCGCCACGCCCAGGCTGCACGTGATCTTGAACTCGGCCTGCCCGATGCGCCACGGGCGGCAGATGTCGGCCAGCATGCGCTCGAGCAGCACCGCGATGGATGGCGGATCACCCTGGTTGTTGATGAGCAGCACGAACTCATCGCCGCCGAGGCGTGCGACCGTGTCGGTCTCGCGCACGCTCGCTTTCAGGCGTTGCGCCATGGCGCGCAGCAGCTCGTCGCCGGCCTCGTGACCCAGCGTATCGTTGATCTGCTTGAAATGGTCGAGATCGACGAAGACCACGGCCAGACGCGTACCGTAGCTGGCAGCCGACAGGATGGCCTGCTCGAGCCGGTCGTCGAGCAGCACACGGTTGGCGAGCCCGGTAAGCGCATCGTAGTTGGCAGCGCGCTCGATACGCGCTTCGTAGGCCTTGCGCTCGGTGATGTCCTGCACCGTGCCCTCGTAGCACACCAGGCGGCCGGCCTCGTCGGTCACCGCGCGTGCGTTTTCCTCGACCCAGATGACCTGGCCGTCGCGACGGTAGATCTGGGATTCGAAGCCGCTGATCGAGCCACGCACCTTGATGAGGCGCATGAACTCCTCGCGCCGGCTCGGATCGACGTAGAGCTGTCCGCGGATATCGCGCAGCTCGGCCATCAGCGCATGCGGGGAATCGAAGCCGTAGATGCGCGCGAGCGCCGGATTGGCATCCAGAAAGCGCCCGTCAGGCGTCGTGCGGAAGATGCCCTCGACGGCGTGCTCGAACAGGTCCCGGTAGCGGCGCTCCGCCTCCTTGCGCTCGGAGATGTCCTGGACGATCCCTTCGATGGCGATCAACGCGCCCTTGGCGTCATAGATGCCGACCCCACGCTCCCATACCCAGACGATCCGTCCGTCCGCGCGCACGATGCGGTATTCGAGATCGAAGCGCCGTTGTCTTGCGAGCCCCGCCTGCACTTCCTCACGCACCCGCGCGCGATCGTCCTCGTGCGTGAGCAGCTCGTAGGAAATCCGGTCGTTCATCAACAGATCGCGCGGACGGTAGCCCGTCAGGCGTTCGCAGCCTTCGCTCACGAACTCCATGGTCCAGTGCTCGTCGCTGCGGCAGCGATAGACCATGCCGTCGAGATTGCCGAGCAGCGTCTCGAGCATGCGCGCGGTATCCAGCGAGATGGCCGTGGCACTGGCGTCGAGCGCCGGGAAATCTTCGGGCGCGCCGGGCGCGGCCGGTATGGCACACGGGCGCCGGGCAACACGCTCACGCGTTTCGCCGCTGTTCGGATCGAACGGTAAGGAAGACTCGCAGGGAGGTGTCGTGAGCGCCGATGCTTTCATGTCAGGACGTCTTGCTGATCGCCCACGATACCAAGGCGCGCGAAAGCGCGAAGGTTGTCCGTCACAGAATCGCATCGAGTCACGGGCGGGCTGCCGGACCCTGTCAGCCTGGATGCTCCCGCACGGTGCGCTTGGGCGACTGCCCCTTTCCGGGCAGACGCCGGAGAAACCGCCCAGCCGTCACCAGGCGATGCCGTAATCGTCGCCGTGCCAGGAGGCCGCGCCCCACATGGTGCCGTGCCGGTGATCGAAATAGATCGCGGTGATCGGCCCGGAGTTGTTGTCGACGAACTCGAGCGCATACCCCTTGCGTTCGAGCTCCTTGCGAACCCAGGGCGGCACGGCAGTGGAGAGCGCCAGGCGGCCAGGGAAGGACTCGTGCGCGCCGAACGAGTCGCGCAACTGATAGCTGGTGAAGTTGGCCGCTTCGGCCGCTTCCTGCACCGTCATGCCGAACTCCACCACGTTCAAGAAGAACTGCAGCAGGTTCTGTTCCTGGGTATCGCCGCCCTGTACGGCGAAGGCCAGCATGGGTTTGCCATCCTTGAGCGCCAGGGTCGGGGTGAGCGTGGCGCGCGGACGCTTGCCGGGCTCGAGCACATTGAAAGGATTTTCCGCGCGATCGAGCACGAAGCTCTGCATGCGCTGGCTCATGCCCATGCCGGTGCGCCCGGCGATCACCGCGGGCAGCCAGCCGCCGCTCGGCGTCACCGACACGACCCAGCCTTCCTTGTCGGCCGCTTCCACCGTGGTCGTGCCCAGCCGGAACGTGCGGTCGGTCTCTGCAGATGCGCTCACCGGCTGCCTGTCGGTGCGCCAGGATTCGAGCAGATCGCGGAAGGGGTTCTTCTCGCCCTGATAGGGGTACGGGTCGCCCGGCTTGATGTCCGGATCGTTGCGGTCGAAACGGATCGATTTGGCGCGATCGCGGGCGTACTCCTTCGATAGCAGGCCACGGATGGGCGTGCGGGGCGGAAAGCGCGGATCGCCGTAGTAGAAATCACGATCGGCGAACGCCATGCTCATCGCCTGATAGAGCGTGTGGATATAGCGCGCGCTGTTGTAGCCCATCGCCGCAAGGTCGAAGTTTTCGAGGATGTTGAGCGCCTGGAGCATCGCCGGCCCCTGTACCCAGGTGGTCAGCTTGTAGACGTCCACGCCGCGGTAATTGGTATGGACGGGCTCCTCGAGGTAAACACGCCAGTTCGCCAGGTCCGCGAGCGTGATCAGGGCACCCACCTCGCGCGCACCGCTCACGAACTCGCGGGCGATGTCGCCTTCGTAGAAACGTTGGTAAGCGGCCATGATGGCCTGCTTGCGGGTGGCGCCCGCGGCGAGCGCACGGGTCTCCGCCTCCACCAGGCGGCGCAGCGTCCGGGCGAGGTCCGGCTGCCGGAAGATCTCTCCCGGCGCCGGCGTTTCGTCAGCCTGGCCTTCGCGCACCAGGAAGGTGCGACGCGAGGCCGGCCACGCGCGCATCACATCCTTCGAGCGCTCGATGCGCTCGGCGGTCTCGCCATCCATGGGATAGCCCTCGGCCAGCTCGATGGCCGGCGCCAGCACCTGCGCCAGGCTCAACGTGCCGAACTCCGCCAGCATCACCAGGATGCCGCCCGGTGTGCCGGGCGTGATTGCCGCCAGCGGTCCGTACTCCGGAGGATATTGATAGCCTTTGCTACGATAGAACTCGGGCGTCGCGCCGGTCGGTGCCACCCCCAGCGCGTTGACGCCGACGACCTTGCGCGTGTGCGGGTTGTAGATCAATGCCTGGGTTTCGCCGCCCCAGCTCAGAACATCCCAGATCGTGGCGCTGGCCGCGATCATGGCGCAGGCCGCATCGACGGCATTGCCGCCCTGGAGAAAGATGCGCGCTCCGGCGGTGCTTGCCAGCGGCTTGCCTGCCACGGCCACCCAGTGCCGACCGTGCAGCACCGGCTTGACCGTTTCGGCGTGCGTCGGATGGCCGGACGCGAGCAGCAGCAGAACCAGCAATCCGCCGCAGGCCAGCACACCGCGAGATCTGCAGGAAAGAGGGCGGATCGACCGCTTGCGCGCTGCTGCCATTTCGCACCTCGCCCCATGGGCGCTTCGGATCCTTCTCCGGCGGGCCTCCCCGCAAGCGGCAGGCCCGCCGGGACGCGTGCGGCTACTCGCTCTGCACCGCGGACAGCGCCTGCTTGCGGGCCGCTTCGAACTCATCGCCCGGCAGCCACTCGGGCAAGGCCGGCGCATTGGCGATGTGCAACCCGACCCAGAAGCCGAGCTGCGCATCCTCGATCATGCCTTCGAAGTTCCAGCTGTCGTCCAATTCGTCGGAGGGCTGGTGGTACTGATTGGCCTCGTGCTCCTCGACGCGCGCCTTGCCCCAGCCCGCCGGGCGACCGATGAAGTCGGTGCCCGGCTTGAGATACATCGCGGGCACACCGATGCGCGCGAAGTGGAACTGGTCGGAACGATAGAAGTAGCCCCGATCGGGGAACGGATCCGGCGTGACGACGCGACCCTGCTCGGCGGCGAATGCCTGGACGATCGGATCGAGCGTGGACTTGCCCATGCCGACGAACGCCACGTCGCGGGTGCGCCCCCAGATGTTCGCGCTGTCGTAATTGATGTTGGCGGCGATGCGTCCCGGCGCGACCGTGGGATGGTCGGCATAGAACCGCGAGCCGAGCAGGCCCTGCTCCTCGGCTCCCACGAACAACAGCATGATCGAGCGCCGCGGCGCTGCGCCCAGCTCTTGCAGCCTCTGGAAACTCTTGCCGATGGCGAGCACTTGCGCGGTGCCGGAAGCGTTGTCGCGCGCACCATTGTGGATCCGATCGCCCGATGCGTCCGGCTCGCCGATGCCGAGGTGATCGTGATGCGCCGTGTAGATCACGTACTCGTCGGCGTAGCGCGGATCGCTGCCGCGCAGCACGCCATAGACATTGGCGGTACGTGTGCGCGTGATCTCGTTGGTGAAGGCCAGCGACGTGGTGATCCCCAGCGGCACCGGCTCGAACTCGCGCGACCGTGCAGCAGCGATCAGCTCGTCGAGGTCGCGCCCGGCGAGCGCCACCAGCTCGCGCGACGCCTCCTCGGTGAGCCAGCCCTGCACGGTGAGGCGCGGTTCATCCTCGGCAGGCAACTCGAACTGCTGGCCGGTCCATGATGTCTGCACCACCTGGAAGGGATAACCGGCGGATTCGGTGGTATGCACGATGATGGCACCGACCGCACCCTGGCGCGCGGCGCTTTCGTACTTGTAGGTCCAGCGGCCGTAGTACAGCCGCCTCTCTCCCTCGAACAACGCCGGGTCCCAGTCAGGATCGTTGTTCAGCATGAGCAGCACCTTGCCCCGCAGGTCCCGACCCTTGAAGTCGTCCCATTGGTACTCGGGCGCCTGGATGCCGTAGCCGACGAACACCACTTCGGCGTCGTCGATGCCGGCGCGCGCCTGCTGCACGCCGCTGGTGGCGACGTAGGCCTCGCGCCAGGGAAAGCTCACCGACCGGCCGTCGCGTGTGAAGCGCCACTGGCTGGGCATCTTGGAGGTGATGCCCACGATGTCGAAGGCCTGCTGCCAGGTCCCGTCGGGGCCGGCCGGCGCGAACCCGAGTTCCTGGAGCTGCTCGACCAGATAGCGGCGCGCCTTCTCGTCGCCTTCACTGGCCGGCGCGCGACCGCCGAACTCGTCGGCGGACAGCACGGCGATGCGCTCGCGCAGGAACTCGGCGGTGATGGTCTCGGCGGCCTGGGCGGCTTCCGGGGTCACCACCGCCTTGGGCGGCGCCGGCAGCGGCGTGGGCTGCTCGCGTTGGCATCCCGAAAGCGCGATTCCGCAGGCGGCGAGCGCAAGGGTCCAGCGGACGAGGAAGGGCGCGTGCTGTCGGGCTGTGAACATCCGGCCTCCGACGCTGCAAAGAGGGGTAGCCGATTCTAACCGAGCATCGGCCAGCCGCGGGCAATCACGGTTCCATCCTGCCCCGGCTGTGACACAGTCGACTTAACCGCGGGCGGCGTGTGCGTCAGACTCCAGGATCAGGGGAGCATGTCCCGGGCACGTGATTCCACCGGCCGTACGTGCTATAGAAACGAAGCCACCCGCCGATAAGAAGCGCCATGGATTCGATCAGCCCTGCCTTCCTCGCCGACCTGCCGCGCCTGTCCTGGCTGGCACTCGCCGTCTCAGGCGGCTTGCTGGCCGCGGCGACGTACATGCGCCGCAGCCATCACACATCGCTTGCGGCAATGGACCGCCGCGCCCAGTCCATCGTGTATCGCGAGGCGCCCACGGTACGGGTCGTCGATCCTCAGCGCGTCGACCGCCTGCGCAAAGTGGTGCGGCTCACGCCCGGGGAGTCGGTGGATGTGCTCGAGACCGGCCCCGGCCTGCCGCCGCGCTTTCGGATCCGGCTCGAGCGCATCGTGCCCTGCGAAGGCGGCGCCGCGGCACAGATATCCGTGGACTTCGGTGGCACGGCCCTGAGCTGCGGCCCCCTGGTGGAGGAGACGGCGTTCAACCAGTTCGTGCTGCCGCGCGCCAGCCGCGACGAGCCGCGCAATTGCGTGTTCCATTACCAGGAAAACGGCGGGTCCCTCGATTTCATGCGCCTGAAGCTGCGTTACGTGGACGAGGCGCAGCAGGCCGCAGACATCGACGTCCTGCAGGTCTCCGGTCACTGGCCGGCTGCCGCCTGACGCCCGCCGAGCCCGGAAGGGCGAGCGGACCCGGACTCCACCCAAGATCAGGGATTCCGCGGGGCCAAGCGGCCCACCGGGCGGCTCATAATATGAGGACGCCATGTCCACGCCGACCGGATCGAAGCTGCCACGCGCCTTCTATGCCCGTGAAACACTTACGGTGGCCCGCGAGTTGCTGGGCATGCACCTCGTGCGGGTCGCGAACGGCCGCCGGCAGGTTGGGCGGATCGTGGAAACCGAGGCTTACAAAGGGCCCGAGGACCTGGCGGCACATTCCGCGCGCGGCCGCACGCCCCGCACCGAGGTCATGTTCGGCCCCCCGGGGCACGCATACGTGTACTTCATCTATGGTTTCTGGCACTGCCTGAACGTGGTGACCGCCCGCGAGGGCGTGCCGCACGCCGTGCTGATACGCGCGCTCGAGCCGCTGGAGGGCATCGAGGACACGACGCACGGTCCCGGGTTGCTGTGCCGCGCGCTGGGCATCGATCGCCGCCTGAACGGCGCGGACCTGGCCGGCCCACCGGTCGCGGAGGGACTGTGGCTCGAACGGCCCGTCGAGGGGGGCCGGCGGCCGCGGATCGGGCGCAGCGCACGCATTGGCGTGGACTACGCCGGCGCGTGGGCGCGCAAGCCCTGGCGCTTCTACGATCGGGAATCCCCCTACGTCTCCACCGTGAGCGCCGCGGTGCGCAGGCGGGCGCGGGCCGCGCTGTAACACGCGACGATCCAGGCTCGACGATCCTGGCACGACGATCCTGGCCTGGGCCGCGGCGGCAGGCGGTATCATGCCCGCCCTATGCTTCCCGCACGCAACATCTTCTCCTATCGCAAATACTGGGCGGCTCGCTTCGGCACCGCGCCCTTCCTGCCCATGTCGCGCGCGGAGATGGATGCGCTCGGCTGGGACAGCTGCGACATCATCTTGGTCACCGGCGATGCCTACGTCGACCATCCGAGCTTCGGCATGGCCATCATCGGGCGCGTGCTCGAGGCGCAGGGCTTTCGCGTAGGCATCATCGCCCAGCCCGACTGGCATTCGACGGCGGATTTCGAGCGCCTCGGCCGTCCGAACCTGTTCTTCGGCATTACGGCCGGCAACATGGACTCCATGGTCAATCGCTACACCTCCGACCGGCGCATCCGGCGCGACGACGCGTACACGCCCGGAGGTGAGGGCGGCCGCCGACCCGACCGCTCGGTGATCGTGTACTCACAGCGGGTGCGCGAGGCATTCAAGGATGTGCCGGTGATCGTCGGCGGCATCGAGGCCAGCCTGCGGCGCATTGCGCATTTCGATTACTGGTCGGAGAAGGTGCGCCGTTCCATCCTGCTCGACGCGAAAGCCGACCTGCTGGTGTATGGCAACGGGGAGCGACAGATCGTCGAGATCGCACATCGCCTGGCGAAGGGCGAGCCCATCGAGTCCATCACGAACCTGCGCGGAACCGCGTTCGTGCGTCCCGGCACGCCGCCGGAGTGGACGGAAATCGACTCCACGACCATCGACAGCCCGGGCCCACTCGAGCCGCCGCTCGATCCTTACGCCATGCAGGGTCCGTCACGCCCCGCAGCGGGCTGCTCCGCACCGCCGCCGGCCCGGGCAGATGCCTCCATGCCTGCACAGGCCCCGGCCGGCAAGGACTCCGGCGAAGCTGGCCACGCCGCTCCTGCGGCGCCACAGTCTGCCGTGCGCGTCGTGAAGTTCCATCGCGAGGTGCCCAACCGCGACCGCGGTGCCTCGGTGATCCGCCTGCCGTCGTTCGAAGCCGTGCGCGACGATCCCGTGCTCTATGCCCACGCGTCGCGCATCCTGCACCTGGAATCCAACCCGGGGAACGCACGCGCGCTGGTGCAGCGCCACGGCACCCTGGACGTGTGGCTGAATCCGCCGCCGCTGCCGCTGAC
>QGUO01000025.1 GCA_003242495.1 Pseudomonadota bacterium
ACCCAGTGCGTAGCCGATGCCCCACATCGTGGCCCAGATGCCGATGCCGAGGACCCGCTCGCGCGAATCGACGAACAGGTTACCGATGAGCGCCAGGGTCGAAGGCATGAGCGTGGCGCCGGCGATACCCAGTGCGGCGCGCGCCGCGATCAGCATGGCGGCGCTGGTCGAGAAGGCGGCGACGACCGAGGCCGCAGCGAACGCGCTTGCACCGATGAGCAACAGTTTGCGACGCCCGATGCGATCGCCGAGCGTGCCCATGGTGATGAGAAAGCCGGCGATCAGGAAACCATAGGCGTCCATGATCCACAGCGCCTGTGTGGCGCTCGGCTGCAGGTCGAGCGCCAAGGCCGGCAGGGCCAGGTGCAGCAGCGTGAGATCCAGGCCCAGCAGGATCGTGGGCAGGGACAGCAGCGCAAGGCCGGCCCATTGGCGCGGTCCGGCGGTTTGAGCGGTCAGCCGGACGCGCTCGCCCAGCGCTGGGTTCGATGTCAAAAGCTCGTGATGATCGGCCACGGAAAACTCGGGTCATGACACGCGGGATGCGCGCCCCCTCATCTTCCCGCATTATCATCACGTTACAATTTGAGTGTTTATCCTATTACCAGCGGCAATATCGAATGAACGATCGCAGCCTGAGGCGCACCCGCCGCGAACTCTCCGAGTTCCTGATTCGCCATCGACACAGGCTGACGCCCGCCGACGTGGGATTGCCCAGCACCGGGGCGCGGCGCACCCCGGGCCTGCGGCGCGAGGAGGTGGCGGCGCTCGCAGGCGTGGGACTGACCTGGTACACCTGGTTCGAGCAAGGGCGTGACATCCAGGTTTCAGAGAAATTTCTGCTGGGCGTGGCCCACGCCCTCAAGCTCGACGATGCCGAATGCAGTCACCTGTTCCTGCTGGCTCACGGCCGCCCGCCGCCACCCGAAGCCCATCACCGGGTGTCGGTGACACCGCGCATCCAACAGCTTCTCGACGATCTTTCCGGCCCGGCCTATGTGCTCAACCTGCGCTGGGACGTCATCGCCTGGAACCCGGCCGCCGACCGCTTGTTCGGCTTCAGTGCGCGAGCACGCGAAGCGCGCAACCTGCTGCACATGGTGTTCGCGGATCCCGAGCTGCGACGGCGCTTGCCTGCCTGGAACGACGATGCGGGCAGGCTGCTGGCCCAGTTTCGCTACGACATGGCCGTGGCGCCCGACGATCCCGCCATGTTGGCCCTGATCGAAGACCTGAAGGCACGCTCGCCCCACTTTCGCAGCCGGTGGGCCGCCACGAACGGCCAGGTCGCACAGCGGGGCATCGGATCGGTGCTGGACGCCGATGGCGCCCGCCTGGACTTTCAGCATGAAACCCTGGTGGTCGATGAGCACCGGCACCTGAGGATGGTGGTGTACTTCGCAGACACCGAGCGCTGACGTTGCGCGAAGGTTCGGGGCCACGCTCGTCACGGCGCGATGTCGCCCGGCGACACGATTCCTTCTGCCGCAGGCTCCAGCCTGCAGCCGGCGCCCCCTACAGCCCGTGCGTCGCCATGATGAGTTCCGCGGCCCGCTCGCCGATGACCACGCACGGCGCCATCGTATTGCCGCTCGGCATGTCCGGGAAGATCGAGGCGTCGGCGATGCGCAGCCGCTCGAGGCCATAGACCCGCAACCGGTTGTCGACCACGGACATCGAATCCACTCCCATCTTGGCGGTACAGGCCTGGTGCCAGAACGTGACCGCTGCGTGACGGATGTAGTCTTGCAGCTCGGACGCGTCGAGCCGGCCGGGCAAGGCCTCGCGCTTGAGCAGCCCCCTGAATGACGGTGCATGCGCCATCTCCCTGGCGATCTCGATGGTCGTCATGGCGCGGCGCAGATCTTCGGGATGCGACAGGGTGTTGGCCTCGATCCGGATCGGATGGTGCGCCTCGGGACCCGAGAGATGCAACGAGCCCCGGCTCTTCGGGTGCGACAGCCCCGCGAACACCATCCAGCCGTGCTCGGGCACACCGCGGCGTGCCGTCTCCGGCGTGGCGACCGGGAATTCGAGTTGGCACTGGAAGACATCGGGCAGTCTCATGCCTGGATCCGTCTTCCAGTAGAGCGTCGCTTCGGAGCCGCCATGGCCCATGGCAATGGGCGTCCTGGACTCGAAGATGCAGCCGAAGGACACATGATCCTGATGATTGCGTCCCACGCCAGGCAGGTGCTGGACGACGGGAATGCCATGCCGTCGCAACTCCTCCTGGGGACCGATGCCGGACTGCATCAACGTCTTGGGTGTATTGATGGCGCCCATGCAAAGGATCACTTCGCGATCCGCCATGAAGCGCAGGCGCGCCGAGTCGCAAAACGCCTCCACGCCGATCACGGTGGTCCCGCTGAGGATCAGCCGACTGACCTGGGTATGGGTCAGGACCGTGAGGTTCGACTGGTGCCGCTTCGGCAATATGTAGGCGCGGAACACGGAAGCACGCATCCCGTCTTTCACGATCAGGTCGTTGAACGCTACGCCGCCGCGCCCTTCCATCATCGCGCCATTGGGGCTCTCGAAGGCCGGCATGCCAAGCGCCTCCGCGGCGTTCACCATGGCAATCGCCACCGGCTGGGGATCACGGACCCGCTCGACGTGGACCGGACCGCCCAGGCCGCGTCGCGCGGGATCGGGAGCACCCTGCCAGTCTTCGATGCGACGATAGATCTCGAGCACCGCGTGGTAGCCCCAGGCCTCGTCGTCCGCCTCCTCCGCGAAGTGCTCCCAATCGTTCTGGTGTGCCCGCGCCCAGACCATCACGTTGATGCTGGAGCCACCGCCGAGCACCTTGCCCATGTTGAGCGGAATCGCGCGATGGTTGAGATGCGGATTCGGCTGTGCCACGAAACCCCAGTCCCGTTCCGATCCGAGATTGAGGGGCCATCGCCCGGGCACGAGCACCTCGGGCGCCTCGTCGTCGCCCCCTGCCTCGATCAACAGGACGCTGATGGCGGGGTTCTCCGCCAGGCGACCGGCCAGGGCACAGCCGGCGGACCCGGCGCCGCACACGATGAAGTCGTAACGCCCTGACACCCTCGGGTCCTCGCGGCCTGGGGAGGCACTCGAGGAGGGTGCGCGATCGATAGACGGCGACATGGTCGTCTCCTGAGCACTGAGCGCAGCAATCCTTAGCACCTGACGATCAAGGCGAGGCGCCAGTCGCTGGCGAACGGCCGAAGGCTTCAAGCCAATTGGCACTCGGCGACGGCCTTGACGACATTTGCCAGCAAGACCGTCGCGAGCACCCTGGTGACATATGCCCTGGCGACATCCGCGCTGTCGCCGGGACGTTCCGGTCAGGCTGCCTCTCGGCTCATTGGCGCAGGAACTCGAGCAGATCCTGGTTGAGCCGATCCTTGTGCGTGTCGGTGATGCCGTGCGGGCCGCCCGCGTAGATGATGAGCTGGCTGCCCTCGATCAGCTTGTGGGCGGCCCGCGCATTGTTGTCCACCGGCACCAGCTGATCGTCATCGCCGTGCACGATGAGCGTCGGCACGTCGAACTTCTTCAAGTCCTCGCGGAAATCCGTCTCCGAGAACGCCTTGATGGAATCGAAGGTGTTCTTGTGCCCGCCCTGCATGCCCTGGGCCCAGAAGGAATCGATCAACCCCTGCGAGACTTTCGCACCCGGGCGGTTGAACCCGAAGAACGGGCCCGAGGCGATGTCCAGATAGAGCTGCGAACGGTTCTCGAGCGCCGCCTGGCGGATCTCGTCGTACACCTCGATGGGATTGCCCGTCGGGTTGTCCGGGGTCTTGAGCATCAGAGGGGTGACCGCGCCGATGAGCACCGCCTTCTTCACGCGGCTGGTGCCGTGGCGGCCGATGTAGCGCGCCACCTCCCCGCCGCCGGTGGAAAAGCCCACCAGGGTGACATCGCGCAGGTCGAGCGCCTCGATCACCGCCGCCAGGTCGTCGGCGTAATGATCCATGTCATTGCCATCCCAGGGCTGGCTGGAGCGGCCGTGACCGCGGCGGTCGTGCGCCACCACCCGATAGCCCTGCTCCGCCAGAAAGATCATCTGCGACTCCCAGCTGTCCGAGCTCAGCGGCCAGCCATGGCTGAGCGTGACCACCGGACCGTTGCGCGGCCCCCAATCCTTGTAGTACAGCTGCACGCCGTCGCGCGTAGTGATGTGAGTGGCCGTGCGTTGCAGGGACAGTTGTTCCGTCGAGGCCAGGCTGGCGCCTGTGCTCAAGGATGCGGCGGCCATGATGCCCGTCGCCGTGTTACGAATGAGCTTGCTCATGTTGTCTCTCCTCTCGAGTGGGGGGCTGCGCAAATCACGGACTGCCGGCTCGGGCCTTGCCGGGATGCGCCTCGACCCGTGCATGCGACGACTGGAACCGTGGCCATGCGTAGCGACCGGTGTGTGTCCGACGGGACATGAATGTCCTCGCCGAGGACCGGTGTCATCGTGAGGTGACGCGCGGCGAAACGCTCGTTATCTGTTGTTAGGCGTTGCCGATCATCGTTAAGTGCCGCGAGGCGCCGTCAGGCGCGACACCGATGGCGGGCCCGCGAATGGCCCAGAGTCGTCGGGCGTCGATGCAAGCGGTTACAGCCGCCGTTGCCCAGGATGTTCTATCGTGACCGGCAAGGGACCTGACCGGCGCTCCGCCGTGCAGACATCGACATGGAGACGCACGACGCCCCTCGCGGCTACCCGGCATCACGAGGCATCGGAGAGGCCTTTCAAGCTCCAGCCACGCGTCTCGGGCAACAGCACGGCTGCCAGCAGCACCACCCCGTACGCACCCGCGACATACAATCCGATCGCCTGCCCGATGCCCATTGCCGCCACGCTGCCGCCGACCAGCAGCGGCGCGGCGCCCGCCGCCGCGCGACCGAAGTTGTAGCAGAACCCGAGCCCGGACCCGCGCGACTCGGTCGGATACACCTCAGCGAGCAGGGCGCCGATCACCGAATACATCCCGGTCGCGAAACAACCGAGCGGCACGCTCAACAGGATCAACATTGTGTCCGCAAGCGGAAGCTGACCACAGCACAGTGCGAGCACGATGCCGCCCGTGGCACACCCCATCAGCGTCGCCCTGCGACCCACCCTGTCCCCGAGCCAGGCGCCGACCACGTAGCCGAAGAACGAACCCACGATGAGCGCCCCGAGATAGGCGCTGCTCGCCATGAGCGAGAGGCCGCGCTCGGCGCGCAGCATGGTCGGCCACCATGTCGCGATGGCCCAGTAGCCGCCATGCATGCCGGTGGCAAGCAGACATCCCTTCATCGTCGTCGAGCGCTGGGCGGCGGAAAAGATGCCGCGCCACGAGCTGCGCCCGCTCATGCTGAGAAACGCAGGGGACTCTCTCAGCCTCTTGCGATAGGCGAACACCAGCAGCGCCGGAACCAGCCCCACGAGGAAGGTGACACGCCACCCGAGGTCGGGTGGGAGCACTGCGAGCAGCACCGTCGCACTGATGGCCGCCAGGCCCCAACCGACGGCCCAGCCGCTCTGTACCATTCCGACCATCCTGCCACGGACCTGCGGCCGCGCGATCTCGGCGACGAACACCGCGCCCACGGCCAGTTCGCCGCCGAAGCCCAGCCCCTGCAACGCACGCGCCAGCAACAGCTGATCGAAATCCCGGGCCAGCCCACACAGGCAGGTGGCGATGGCAAACCACAGGATGGTGGTCTGCAACATGCGCACGCGGCCGATCCGATCAGCCAGCACGCCCGCGAGCCACCCGCCTGCCGCGGAGGACACCAGCGCCACGGTGGCCAGCGCACCCGCCGCGGTGTGACTGACCCCCCACAGCGCCAACAGCACCGGCAGCACGAATCCGTAGAGCTGAATCTCCATGGAGTCCAGGCCGAATCCGGCGAATGAGGTCCAGAATGCCCGTCGACCATCCTGGTCGAGTGTGCGGTACCATTGGAAGCTCATACCACGAGGGGCGAACCTCGAGGACGCGCGGCGCCGCCACACATCCACAAGACGCGGCGCAACGCGGGCGGTGTTCGGCCCATCGGCCGGCCGCCGCCAGCACGGATGTCCGGACTCATTGCTGCGAAGAATGACGTGGCATGGGTTATGTTGGTCAAGTCCCCGAGCGCACAAGGCATACCGACGGAAAGGATAGCTGCGATATGGTTTACCGGATAGCGTTCGGTCCATTCCGGCTGACGCCCAGCCAGCGACTGCTTACCCGAGACGGCATCCCGGTCGAGATCGGCGGGCGCTCCCTCGATCTGCTCATTGCGCTCGTGCAGCAACCGGGCCGGGTCATCCCCAGACAGGAACTGCTGCGACGCATCTGGCCCGATGTGGTGGTGGAAGATGGCAGCCTGCGCTTCCACATGACGAACCTGCGCAGAATTCTCGGAGACGGTGAGCACGGCGTGCGCTACATCGCCACTCAGGTCGGAGTGGGCTATGCCTTCGTCGCCGCCGTCACGACCGAATCCATCGACGACAGCGCATCCGACTGCGCGCCACCGCAAACCGACGCTGCCCGGGCTGACGCTGCCACGGCAGACGCCACTCGCCGGCTGCCGACACGCCCGCGACGCGTGATCGGTCGTGATCATGAGGTGCAGCTGCTCGGTGATCGCATCGGCACGATCCCGCTATTGACGATCGTCGGACCGGCAGGCGTGGGCAAGACCACGCTCGCGATCGAGGCGGCCTACGACCTGGTGCCCCGTTTTGCCGACCGGGGTGGCTTCATCGACCTCGCGAGCGTGGAGGACGCGGAGCTCATCCCATCGGCCATTGCGGGAGCGCTGGACATTCATGTGCACGGCGCGGATCCCCTGACCGTGGTGCTCGCGCACCTGCGCAGCCGCCGTCTGCTGCTCGTCCTCGACAACTGCGAGCATCTGATCGATCAGGCAGCCGCCATCGTCGAGCGCATCATCGATGCTGCCCCGCAAGTCCGCATTCTGGCCACCAGTCGCGAACCGCTGCGGCTGGGTGACGAGCACGTGTACTGGCTCGATCCACTCGACTATCCCAGAGATACGACGGGGCTGTCGCTCGAAGAGCTGCTCGCCTTCCCGGCTGTGGAACTGTTCGTCGCGCGCGCCTCGGCCGGCAATGCGGCGCTCACCGTCGATCTCGCGGCGGCGCGCTTGATCGCCGATATGTGCCGCCGCCTCGACGGCATGGCGTTGCCCATCGAGCTGGCGGCCGTGCGTGTGGCCTCGCACGGACTGCGGGCGACTTCCCAGCTACTGGGAAAACGCTTCAGCCTCGGCTGGACGGGGCGTCGGACCGCCAACCCACGCCACCAAACCCTGCAGGCCACGCTCGACTGGAGTTACGAGCTCCTTTCTCAAGTGGAGCGTCTCACCTTCGAGCGGCTGTCGGTCTTTCTCGGCGACTTCACCCTCGACGCGGCGCTGGATGTCATCACCGATGGGCTCATCGACGCGGAGACTGCGGCAGCGGCCTTCGATGAGCTGACAGCCAAATCGCTCGTGTCGCCCGATCGCTCCATCGAGGGGGGCTCGTATCGTCTGTTCGACATGACGCGCGCCTACGCCAAGACCAAATTCGTCACGCGCGGCGAGCAGGAAGCGAACGACGCGGCGCGCCGGCACGCCAGGCATTTCCTCAAGGAACTCGAGGCGATGTGCCTGCCGCAGCGCGACATCGTCGCCGACGCCGCCTATGTCACGAGGATGCTGGGCAACATCCGCACCGCCTTGCAGTGGAGCTTTGGTGTGAATGGCGACCCGGCGATCGCCGCGCGCCTGGCCTCGGTCAGCGCACGCGCGTTCCAGACGCTCTCCCTGCTGGTCGAGTGTCGCACGTGGTGCGAACGGGGCGTCGCCATCCTCGACGATCGTCATCGGGGCACGCCGACGGAACTGGAATTGCAGGCGGCGCTCGGCCTGTCGCTGATGTTCACTCGCGGCAGTACCGCCGACGCGGAGACGGCGTTGCGTCGCGCGCTGGAGATCGCCACCGCGCTGAGCGATCGCTGGAATCAGCTGCGGGTTCTCGCCCGTCTGCACATCTTCCACGAGCGGATCGGCGACTTCGGGACGGCATCCAAATGGTCCGAGGTCGCGGTGCAGGTCGCCGCACAGATCGCAGAGCCCGAAGCCGTCGCCACCGCCGCCTCGCTCGCCGGCATCTCGCATCACCTCGCCGGCGACCAGACGCTGGCGCGCCGCGAGCTCGAACTGGCGCTGCGCCAAAGCCTGCCTTCCGAGCGCGGCCGCACGATCTACTACGGTTTCGATCATCGCAATCGCGCCGGCATCGCGCTCGCGCGCGTGCTTTGGCTGCAGGGGTACGCGGATCAGGCGCGACGGCTCGCCGAGTCGACGGTGCGCGAGGCTGCCCGACTCGAACATCCGATCACTCATTGCATTGCGCTGATCTGGAGCTTTTCGATCGAAGTCTGGTCGGGCGATCTCGCCCAGGCACAAACCACCGCGGAAACGTTCGCCAACTTCGCCGAGATGCATGCGCTGGCCCCCTACATGGCCGCCGCCAGCGGCTTCCAGGCCGAGCTGCACATTTGCCGCGCAGAGGCCGGCGACGCGCTCACCGTGATCGAAGACAGCCTCGCCCGTTTGCACGCGGCCAACTACGAGCTCGTGACCACCTCTCTCGAGCTCGCGCTCGCACAGGGCATGCTGCTCGAGCGACGCCACCGCGAGGCACTGGCGCTGCTGAACGCCACGGCGGAGCGCTGCCATGCCACGGGCGAGCTGTACTTCATGCCTGAACTGCTCAGAATGCAGGCCAAGGCCATGCAACTCGTGGCAGCGTCCAGCATCGACGTCCAGAGACGCTTGCTGGACTCACTGGAGTGCAGCCGCAACCAGGATGCTTTGGGTCTGGAGCTGCGCGCGGCGCTGGATCTTGCTCGCCTGTGGACGCAGGACCAACGCTACCAGTCCGCCTTCGAACTGTTGGCGTCAGTGCGGGGCAGATTTTCCGAAGGCTTCGATACCGTGGACCTGCGCGAGGCCGACGCGTTGCTCCAGCAGCTGTCTCGCGCCGGACAAGCGTTGCGGCACTGACGGACGCCGGCACACGGCGACGCACGAACGGGCCTCGGGTGCTGCGACTCAGCGTCGGAACGAACACTTCATCGGGTCGAGGACCGTCGATCGCCCTCACCCTGGGATCCGGCCGATGCCGTCCGGCGCACCCCCGCCTTACACGCCTCGCACCCGGTGCTCGGCATGACGCTGCCAGGCCATCCACCCTCACACGACTGCACGCACGCAATCTCACGACGGAAGCCGGCCGACGCCGGTTAGGCCGACGCTGCCACCGCTTACACGGATCGACTTGTCGCGGTGGGCGACCTACATTTGAGCTCGGACAAGACAGCAGCGCCATGAGACGCGATCGCTCCGAGCGCGCTCCCTGTTTCCGTGAGGTCCCAATCATGTCTCACGTCACCCGTCCCCATGAGTCTGCGACACGCGGCGCTGGCGGCGAGCCAGTCGATGCCGCAGTTCTGCGCGCCGGCATGGTCTACATTGCAGGCGGTACGTTCCGCCTGGGATCCGACGCACATTACCCCGAGGAGGCCCCGACGCACCACGTCGCCGTGGATGGGTTCTGGATCGATCGCACCCCGGTCACCAATCGGCAGTTTCGTCGTTTCGTCGAAGCGACCGGTTATGTGACCTGCGCCGAGATATCGCCCAATCCGGACGACTATCCGGGCGCGCGGCCGGAGATGCTCAGAGCCGGCTCGCTGGTGTTCACGCCGCCGCCACATCGCGTCGATCTACGTGACTGGAGCGCATGGTGGACCTATCGATTCGAAGCCAATTGGCGCCAGCCGTACGGACCGGGCAGCTCGTTGCGCGGCCTCGCCGATCATCCCGTGGTGCATGTCGCCTACCGGGATGCCGAAGCCTATGCCCAATGGGCGGGCAAGGCGTTGCCGACCGAGGCGGAGTGGGAATTTGCCGCACGCGGCGGGCTCGAGGGCGCCGAGTTCGCCTGGGGCGATGAATGGATGCCCCATGGCCGCAGCATGGCCAACACCTGGCAAGGCGAATTCCCCTGCCAGAATCTGGCCCTCGACGGCTACGAGCGCACCTCGCCCGTCAAGAGCTATCCGCCGAACGGCTACGGCCTCTACGACATGATCGGCAATGTCTGGGAGTGGACCAGCGATTGGTATCGCGCGCGCCATGCGAGCGGCAAACCGTCGCCCTGCTGCGCACCGCGCAATCCGCGCGGTGGACGCGAGCAGGACAGCTACGACGATGGCCAGCCGGAGATCCGGATCGGGCGCAAGGTGCTGAAAGGCGGTTCGTTCCTGTGCGCCCCCAATTACTGTCGTCGTTATCGACCCGCCGCCCGGCACGCCCAGCCGATCGATACCTCGACATGCCATGTGGGGTTTCGCTGCGTGGTGCGGGCTGCCGCTGCCTGAAACCGGTCTCGCCGGCACCCCGGCTTCATCGTGTCGCGTCGCTAATGCGCCGCGACCTCCCTGGCTTGACGACGGCGGCGCATGACGGCAGCCGCCGGGAACAGAATGACGAAGCCGATGAAGGAGCTGACGATGACCATGGCCACGACAGCCGGATCGTGCACGGCCTGCGACGCCACGACGGTCGCTGCTGCGATGTTGCGCTGCGCGGTGCCGAGCGCGAGCACCTCGCGCGCACGCCGCTGTCGGCCGCCGAGCAGATAACCGATGATGAACGCGCCGCCGAGCAGAATGAACGTGGCCAGGATGGCGGCGGTTCGGAAAATGCTCTGGATGGCCGGCAGGTTGGCAAGGACTGTGGCCGCGATCAGCACCACCAGCGCGATGGTCGCCAGTCTCGCCAGGGGTGGCTGCAGACGCGCCGCCCATTGCTCTGCCCTCTCCCGGATCGTCAGCCCGATCGCGAGCGGCAGCAGCATGGTGAGCACCAGCGGCTGGGCAATCATCGCCGCGCTCACCTCCGCCTGCGGCAGCACCAGCGGCACGACGAGCGGCATGTAGACGATCGTGACCGGCAACAACAGCACCAGCAGCGTGGCGGCCAGCGGCATGTCACTTTCGGCCGCCTCGGTCAGCTTGACGAGGAAGGGAGCGCCCGCCGCCGAGGCGACCAGGAACAGCCCGATGCCCAGAGGACGCTCCAGCGTGAAAATCTCAAGGACGATGTACACCAGCAACGGCACCAGCACGAAGTTCGCCACCAGCGCGCGCACCACGCCGCGCGCGTGACTCAATCGGGCCGCGATCTGGCGCCAGCTCAGGGCGAGCCCCACCGAGAGCATGCTGCTGATGGCGAAGACCACGACGGCGATCGTCGAGAGGCTCGCAAGCGCTGCGCTCATGCTCCCTCCATGCATCCGTTCGTCCTCCCGACCCTTTGCCCAGATCGATCACCCATGCGGCCCGATGCCCACGCCACCGTCCGTGCGACGGCGGACCGTTGCCGCCCGCTGCATGTCATTCCCGGACGAGCGCGGCCTTCATGCGTTCCTCCTGCGGCACCTGCGCATCGAAATCGAGCGCTCCCTCGGGCACCTCGAGCTCGACCCACTGCACCTCACCGGTGAATTCGCGCAGGAAGTAGTCCGGCGTGACCGGCGAGCCGCCATCGCGGCCGATGTCGAGCGGCTCATCGCTCGCGAACGGCAGCGGCTGGGTGCGTTCGACGCGCCCGTCGCCGAGCGGCCGGTCGTCGACGTACAGCCGCACGGTCCCACCCTTGGCGACGCCCCCACCGTCGTACTCGAAGTCCATGCGCACGAGATGCGGGCCCGCCGGTAGCGGTTCGTCCGCGGCGATGTAGAAATGCTCGAGCCCATAGAAGTTATAGCAGTACTTCAGACGCCCGTTCCGGGTGTAAAGGCTCCACCCGCCCGGAAACCCGCCCTGGGCGACGATCACCCCCTCGCACTGCCCGGACGGCACGACGACCTGCGCCGTGATCCGGTGCGACTTGTTCTTGATGCTGATCACCGCGAAGGCGTCCACCCGGCCCATGCCGCCGTACAGGCGCTGGCGGCGCCCCCGCGCGAGCACGGGACGACCCGCCGTGTCCGGATTGGCGCGCTCGGCGGTCCGGTCATCCAGCGGCAGCACGTTGTACTTGGCGGCCTCGATCAGGAACAGACGCTGCAGCTCACGCAGCTTGTCCGGCTGCTCCTTCGCCAGATCGTGGGCCTGGGTCCAGTCGGTGTTGGTGTCGTACAGTTCCCAGACATCTTCGTCGAAAGGCCGCGGCGTCATCGGGCCAGTCGGCGGTCCGTGCGCCGTGACCGCGGTCCAGCCCTCGTGATAGATGCCGCGGTTGCCGAGAATCTCGAAATACTGGGTCGTGCGACGCTCCGGCGCGGACGCATCGTGGAAGCTGTATGCCATGCTCACCCCCTCGATGGGCTGTTGGGTGACGCCGTAGACCATCACGGGATGAGGCAGACGCGCGACCTCGAGGAAGGTCGGCGCGACATCGATGACGTGGTGGAACTGGTGGCGCAGCTCGCCGCGCGCCTCGATGCCGCGCGGCCAATGCACGATGAGCCCGTTGCGCGTGCCGCCCCAGTGCGAGGCGACCCGCTTGGTCCATTGATAGGGCGCATTCATCGCGTGTCCCCAGCCGAGGGAGTACTGTGGGTAGGACTGCGGCGTACCGAAGGATTCCAGCCGCGCACGCAGGAACTCGGGCGTCTCGATCTGGGTCATCCCCGTCATGGTGAGTGATTCGTTCCATGTGCCATGGAGCGTCCCCTCTCCCGAGGCGCCGTTGTCGCCCGTGATCACGTAGATCAGCGTGTCCTCGAGCATGCCGAGCTCGGCGATGACATCGACCACCTGGCCGATGCAGAAGTCCGTGTGCTCGAGGAACGCGGCATAAATCTCCATCTGGCGCGCGAGCACCGGCTTCATCTCGTCGGCGACGCTGTCCCACGCCGGAATGCCCGCGGGCCGCGCAGTGAGCTCACAGTTGGGCGGGACCACGCCGAGCTGCTTCTGGCGGGAGAATGTCACCTCGCGCACCGCGTCCCAGCCCTGATCGAAGGCGCCGCGATAACGTTCGAGCCATTGCGCCGGCACATGCAGGGGCGCATGCGTCGCGCCCGGCGCGAAATACATGAAGAAGGGCCGGTCCGGGGCCAGCGATCGATGCTGGCGCAGCCAATCGCACGCCCGGCTCGCGAGATCCTCCGTGAGGTGATAACCCTCCTCCGGCGTCTTGGTGGGCCGGATGGGACGCGTGTTTTCGAAGAGACTCGGGTAGAACTGGCTCGTCTCACCGCCGACGAATCCGTAAAAGTACTCGAAGCCGCTCCCGGTCGGCCAGCGATGGAAAGGCCCCTTGGAGCTCCATTCCCAGGTCGGCGCTTCGTGGCATTTACCGAATTGCGCAGTCGCGTAACCGTTCATGAGCAAGGTTTCGGCGATGGTTGCCGCAGTGTTCGGCCGGTACGAGGTGTAGCCCGGCGCCGCCGTGGCCATGTCCGAGACCGTGCCCATGCCCACGGAATGGTGATTGCGCCCGGTCAACAATGCCGCCCGCGTCGCCGAGCAGATGGCCGTGGTGTGAAAGCGCGTGTAGCGCAGACCGGCCTCGGCCAGTCGCTCGAACGTCGGCGTGCGGCAGGGCCCGCCGAAGGCGCTGTTCGATCCGAAACCGGCATCGTCCAGCAGGATGAGCAGCACGTTCGGCGCACCCTCGGGCGGCCGCAAGGGCTCGATCGGCCGGTATGTCGCTCGGGGATCGCGCGCGTCATACATCGTCGGGCCGACGTACGGACGATCGGGAATGGGAAGCACTTCACGCGGCACATCTGTCGCCATGCTCAGACTCCTGCTGCATCGGCTGCCCGGCCGGTCGGGTCCGTCGAGTGGCGGGCGATGGCGGACTGGCAGTTTGCCGCACCGAGCTCGCCTGCGGTCGACGTCAACCGCGTTCACGCCGCACCCAGCCCGCGACGCTTGCCGGCTACGCGAGCGCACGCATGCAAGCCGTACCGTTCACCGCACGCATGCAGCCGTTCACTCCGATGTGCCTTAATCGACCAATTGCGCCGTTGTTCCCGACGTACAACGCGTGCCGCGCCCTCGATGAGGGTGCGCCGCGCGATGTGCAGCCGGCATCGCCCTTGTTGTGCTGCGGCTTGCTCGTAAGCTGGCGGTCCGAGCAGTTCGTCGCGTCGTGACGCCTTCGTCGATCGGTCCGCACATGACCGGCAAATACGCAAGGGAATGGTCACGCACATTCGCTGGCGTCCTCGCGCAACGGGAACTCGACTGCACGATGCACGGTTGAAGCTCACTGTCGCTCGTCCATGAGCACTCAAGACCGAATCCCGCGACTCATGCGCAGTGCATGATCAGCCGTATCGACATGCACGACCGACCTCGCGCGGCGAACAGACCAGGCAGCAGATTCCTCACGTACATGGCCTTGTCCTGTGTCGGCCAGGTCGTGATGACCCTCGCACAGGCTCAACAAGCGCCGCTGCGACACGAATCGGCCAGTCCCGGGCCACGCGTACACCCGCCTCCCTTCCAGATACTGCGCTATGACGAGGACTACTCGTACCTGCGTGATCCGGCAGCACGCACCGGTGATCTCCTGGCGCTCGAGCCGATCAAGTACCTGCCATTGGACGCCGCCGGCCATGACTGGTTGTCGCTGGGCGGCGAAATCCGTCTGAAGTACGAATACTTCGACAACCCGTTGTTCGGCCTGGCGCCCAGCGACGGCAACGGCTCGCTGCTGCAGCGGTATTTGCTGCATGGGGATCTGCACCTTGGCCGATCGTTCCGGGTGTTCGCGCAGTTGCGCGGCGCCTATGGGACTTCCCGCGAGGGTCCGCCCATTCCCGTCGACGAGGACGGCTTCGATGTACAGCAGGCCTTCTTCGACCTGCGGGGCGAGCGCGGTGATCGCCGCGATCAGCTCATCCTGCGCGTGGGGCGACAAGAGATGACCTATGGCGTAGAGCGTCTGATCAGCGTCCGGGAAGCCACCAATGTGCGCCGGGCCTTCGATGCGGTTCGTCTGCTGAGCGAGCTCGGCGCATGGCACGTCGATGGATTCCTGTCCCGTCCCGTCGTGAACCAGCCGCACGAGCTGGACGAGTGGGCCGCCCCGGGCACGGATTTCTGGGGCATCTACGCCACTGGGCCGACCGGCCTGCCGGGCACGGACGTGGACCTGTATTACCTTGGCCTGGATCGCGACGATGCGGTATTCGAGCAGGGCACGGCGCATGAGCTGCGCCACACCATCGGCGCCCGGCTGTTCGGCGAGATCGGGCCGCTCGACTTCGACGTCGAAGCCATGTACCAGTGGGGTGCGTTCGGCGCGGGCGACATTCGCGCCTGGGCCATCGGTCTCGATGGCGGCTACACGTTCCGGACGACCCAGCTCCAGCCGCGCCTCGCGCTGCGCATCAGTGCCATCAGCGGCGATCGCGACCCGCAGGATGACGACCTGGAAACCTTCAACCCGCTCTTTCCGCGCGGCAATTACTTCGGGGAGTCGGCGATCGTCGGGCCCATCAACCTGTACGCCGTGCATCCCCTTCTGACGTTGCAGGTGTCGCAGGCGGCGACCCTGGAGACCGGCTGGGCGTTCTTCTGGCGCTACAGCACGGACGACGGCTTCTACGGCAATGCGCTCAACCTCATCCAGGCCAGCGCGGGAAATGACCGCCGCGACATCGGCAGCGAGCTGTCCATCGTGCTCGACTGGAAACTCGATCGGTATCTCGGGCTACGCACCGGCTACTCCCATTTCTTTGCGGGCCCGTTCCTCGAGGAAACCGGCCCGGGAAAGGATGTGGACTTCTTCGCAGCCTACCTGACGTACCAGTTCTGAGCGCCGACGCGCCGGGGGCGTTCGTCACCGGGTCATTCGTCCTGTTCCGTCTTGCCCTGGACGGCGTCGTTCTTCGTCCGGCTGTCTGCCTCATCCTCCGCCTTCTCGCCCTCGTCCCCGTGCCGATGCTCATGCGCCTTGATACTGACCAGCCAGGCCTTCGCATCATCCTGCGCTTCCGCGGTCGACTCGCCGATGATGGGGGTAACCATGTAGGCGCGCACGGGACCGATGAGGCTCAGCTTGGACATGCGGATGACCTCCTCGTGCGCCTGTTCGCTGAGGCCGGTGAGATACAGTCGACCGCCGACCTCGGCCAGCTTGTCGGCATAGCGGGACAGCACCTCTTCCAGCGTGGCGCCGAGGCCGGCGCGACCGCGCAAGCGCAGCACCACCGCCGGATGCCCGGAGCCTTTCTCGGGCAGCGGCAGCAGTCGCCCCACGGTCCGGACCCCTGCGTCGAACAGATGACCATACATATCGAGCACGGT
>QGUO01000405.1 GCA_003242495.1 Pseudomonadota bacterium
CTCGGCCATCACCTTCGTCAACGCCGCCGTCAGCGTCGTCTTGCCATGGTCCACGTGCCCGATCGTGCCTACGTTCACATGCGGCTTGGTCCGCTCAAACTTCTCTTTGGCCACAGCGGCATTCCTCTGAAATTGAACTCTTTGATGACTCGGTTAGCGATGCGATTGCGTTCGGTGCCAAATATCCCGACGGACGCGCTCAGCCGCCCTTCTTGGTGATGGCGGCGGCGACGTTGGCCGGCACTTCCATGTACTTGGCGAACTCCATGGTGTACGTCGCACGGCCCTGGCTCATCGAGCGCATGGCGGTCGAGTACTGGAACATTTCGGCAAGCGGCACCTCGGCGGTGACCACCTTGCCCGAAATCGACTCCTCCATGCTGACGATCTGGCCGCGGCGACGGTTCAAGTCGCCCACGATGTCGCCGTAGTACTCCTCCGGCGTGACCACCTCGACCTTCATGATGGGCTCGAGGATCACGGGCTTGGCCTTGGCCATGGCCTCCTTGAAGGCCATGGAGCCGGCGATCTTGAACGCCATTTCGTTCGAGTCGACGTCGTGGTACGAGCCGTCGAACAGCGTCACCTTGAAATCGACCACCGGATAGCCGGCGAGCACGCCCGTCTCGGCCGCCTCGCGAATGCCCTTGTCGACAGCCGGAATGTACTCCTTCGGGATCACGCCGCCCACGATGGCGTTGACGAACTCGTAACCCTTGCCCGGCTCCTGCGGCTCCAACTTGATCCACACGTGGCCGTACTGGCCGCGACCGCCCGACTGGCGCACGAACTTGCCTTCCTGTTCGACCGAGCCGCGGATGGTCTCGCGGTAGGCCACCATGGGCTTGCCCACGTTGGCCTCGACCTTGAATTCGCGCTTCAGGCGATCGACGATGATTTCCAGGTGCAGCTCGCCCATCCCGGAGATGATGGTCTGACCCGACTCCTGGTCGGTGGTCAGGCGGAAGGACGGATCCTCCTTCGCCAGACGCGAAAGCGCCTGTCCCATCTTCTCCTGGTCGGCCTTGGTCTTCGGCTCGACCGCCACGGAAATGACCGGCTCGGGGAATTCCATTTTCTCGAGCTGGATGATGTTCTCGGGATCGCACAGCGTATCGCCGGTCATCACGTCCTTCAGACCCACGGCCGCAGCGATGTCGCCGGCGCGCACTTCCTTGATCTCCTTGCGATCGTTGGCGTGCATCTGCAGCAATCGGCCGATGCGCTCCTTCTTGTCCTTGCCCGCGTTGGCGACGGTATCGCCCGAGTTGAGCACGCCGGAATAGACCCGGAAGAACGTCAGGCTGCCGACGAACGGGTCGTTGAGGATCTTGAACGCGAGCGCCGAGAACTTCTCGTCGTCGCTCGACTTGCGGGTCGTCTCGGTGCCGTCGAGCAGCGTGCCCTTGACGTCGGGCATGTCCACCGGCGACGGCATATAGTCGATGACCGCGTCCAGCACGGCCTGCACGCCCTTGTTCTTGAAGGCCGAGCCGCACATGCAGACGCAGATCTCGTTACGCAGCGAGCGCTCGCGCAGGCCCTGCTTGATCTCCGCCTCGGTGAGATCGCCTTCCTCGAGGTACTTGTTGAGCAGCTCCTCGTTGGCCTCGGCCGCCGCCTCGACCATCTTGGCGCGCCACTCCTCGCACTCCGCCCTCATGTCCTCGGGGATGTCGCGATACTCGAAGCGCGTGCCCTGGACGGAGTCGTCCCACCAGATCTCCTTCATGCGGATCAGGTCGACGACGCCTTCGAAACGGTCCTCGGCGCCGATCGGCAGCTGGATGGGCACGGGGTTGCCGCGCAGACGCGTCTTGATCTGCTCGACACAGCGCAGGAAGTTGGCGCCGGCGCGGTCCATCTTGTTGACGAAGGCCATGCGCGGCACGCCGTACTTGTTCATCTGGCGCCATACGGTCTCGGACTGCGGCTGCACGCCGGCCACGGCGCAGAACACCGCCACGGCGCTGTCGAGCACGCGCAGGCTGCGCTCCACCTCGATGGTGAAGTCCACGTGACCCGGCGTGTCGATGATGTTGATGCGGTGCTCGGGGAGGTTGCCCTCCATGCCCCGCCAGAAGCAGGTGGTCGCCGCGGCCGTGATGGTGATGCCGCGTTCCTGTTCCTGCTCCATGTAGTCCATGACGGCCGCACCGTCGTGCGTCTCGCCCAGCTTGTGCGAGATACCCGTGTAGAAAAGGATGCGCTCGGTGGTGGTGGTCTTGCCGGCGTCGATGTGCGCCGAGATGCCGATGTTCCGATAGCGCTGGATGGGATGGGTACGTGACACTGTGGTGGTCTCTCGGGTCCGATTTAGAAACGCGGACGGGCTCGCGGATATGCCGGGTCGGGGATCCGGGATTCTACGTGGCCCTCGGGGCAGCTGACCCGGCTTTGCGAGCAGAATCCCGGGTTCGCGCCCGGCTATGTCCCTGTGCGGTTACCAGCGATAGTGGGCGAAGGCACGGTTGGCCTCGGCCATGCGGTGCGTGTCCTCGCGCTTGCGCACGGCGGCACCGCGGTTCTCCGCGGCATCGAGCAGCTCGGCGGCGAGCCGCTGCGCCATCGACTTCTCCGAGCGGGCGCTGGCCGCCTCGATCACCCAGCGCATGGCCAGGGTCTGGCGGCGGGTGGCGCGCACCTCGACCGGCACCTGGTACGTGGCGCCGCCGACGCGGCGGCTCTTGACCTCGACCGTCGGCTTGACGTTGTCGAGCGCCATCGACAGCAGCTCGATGGACTCCTCCGGCGCCTTGCCCGTCTTCTCGGCGATGCGGTCGACCGCACCGTAGACGATGCGCTCGGCGACGGACTTCTTGCCCGATTCCATCACCATGTTGACGAACTTCGCCAACAGCTGGCTGTTGAAACGGGGATCCGGAAGGATCGTGCGGATCGGTGCCGAGGATCTGCGGGACATGGCGAGTACCGGTGGCTACGTCGTATGACTGGAAAGGGTTATTTCTTGGGGCGCTTGGCGCCGTACTTCGAGCGGCCCTGGCGGCGCTCATTCACGCCGGCGCAGTCGAGGGTGCCGCGCACCGTGTGGTAGCGCACGCCCGGCAGGTCCTTCACACGGCCGCCGCGGATCAGCACCACCGAGTGCTCCTGCAGGTTGTGGCCCTCGCCGCCGATGTAGCTGATGACCTCGAAGCCGTTGGTCAGCTTCACCTTGGCGACCTTGCGCAGCGCCGAGTTCGGCTTCTTCGGCGTGGTCGTGTACACACGCGTGCACACGCCGCGCTTCTGCGGGCACGACTCCAAGGCGGGGACCTTGGTCTTGTAGTTCGGCGCGGTCCGCGGCTTGCGGACCAGCTGGCTGACAGTGGCCATAAGGCTATGGTTCCTTGAAGAAACACGAGGCCGCCTGACGGCGGCCCGGTGAAAAAACTCGTCTGGTCCGACGGGCGGAACGTTGGGCGCCGGCCGACCAAGGGCGCGGGATTGTAGGAACGGCCCCGGGCAGTGTCAACCTGTTCAGCGCTCTTGCCGCCGATTCAGTTCCCTTTTGCCCTCGATTGGCCCTTAAACCGCACCCTCGAGGGGCCTCCCGCGCCGGATCGGCGGACCGGAATGCGACGGCGCGCGGGGCCCTCCAGCCCCGGCGTGGGGCCGCGCGCCGGTCTCCGGTGCCGGCACCGCGGCGCCGCCCCGGACGCCGTACTCGGCGCCGGGGCAGGCCGCGATCCACCTTATTGCGCTGCGGTATCCGCCTCGT
>QGUO01000406.1 GCA_003242495.1 Pseudomonadota bacterium
GCTGCCTTGGCCGTCGTCTTGCTGGTCTTCTTGGCGGCCGCCTTGGCCGTCGTCTTGGCACGCGCCCTCACGGTGGTCTTCGCCTTGGGCGACTTGCGCCGCAGCTGCTCCGCGACGGCACTGCCGAGGTCGGCCGGGCTCTTGACGGTACGCACGCCGGCACGCTCGAGCGCCTCGTACTTGTCGGCCGCCGTGCCCTTGCCCCCCGCGACGATGGCCCCGGCATGGCCCATGCGCTTGCCCGGCGGCGCGGTGACGCCGGCGATGTAGGCCACGACCGGCTTGGTGACATGCTCGCGGATGAACTCGGCCGCTGCTTCCTCGTCGCTGCCGCCGATCTCCCCCACCATGATGATGGCTTCGGTCTGCGGATCGGCCTCGAAGCGCGCCAGCACGTCGATGAAGCTCATGCCACGCACCGGATCGCCACCGATGCCGACGCAGGTGCTCTGGCCGAGACCGGCATTGGTGGTCTGGAACACGGCCTCGTAGGTGAGCGTGCCCGAACGCGACACGATGCCGACGCGGCCCGGCTTGTGGATGAAACCGGGCATGATGCCGATCTTGCACTCGCCTGGCGTGATGATCCCGGGGCAGTTCGGCCCGATGAGCAGGCTCCCGTAGCTGGCGAGCGCGGCTTTCACCCGCACCATGTCGTTCACCGGGATGCCTTCAGTGATGCATACGATGAGCTCGATGCCCGCATCGGCCGCCTCCAGGATGGCGTCGGCCGCGAACGGCGCGGGCACGTAGATCATGCTCACCGTGGCGCCGGTCTCGGCCACGGCTTCGCGCGCCGTGTTGAACACCGGAAGGCCGAGATGCGTCTCTCCGCCGCGCCCCGGCGTCACGCCCCCCACCAGCTGGGTGCCGTAGGCCAGGCACTGCTCGGAATGGAAGGTTCCCTGCTTGCCGGTGAAGCCCTGGCAGATGACGCGCGTGTTCTTGTCGACGAGGATGGACATGGGATGCGTCCGTTTGCAAATGGGGAATCAGGCGGTGACGTAGGCGCGCGCGGCGGCGACGACCTTCTGTGCGGCATCGGTGAGATCGGCCGCCGGTGTGACGCCGAGCCCGCTCTCCTCCAGGAGCTTGCGCCCCTGCGGCGCGTTGGTGCCCTCGATGCGCACCACCACCGGCACGCGCACTCCGACGTCCTTCACGGCATGGATGATGCCGTCGGCGATCATGTCACAGCGGACGATGCCGCCGAAGATGTTCACCAGGATGGCGCGCACGTTCTTGTTCGAGAGGATGAGATTGAATGCCTCGGTGACGCGCTCACGGGTTGCGCCGCCGCCGACGTCCAGGAAGTTCGCCGGCGTGCCGCCGTGCAGCTTGATCAGGTCCATGGTGGCCATGGCCAGACCCGCGCCGTTCACCATGCAGGCAATGTCGCCGTCGAGGGAGACGTAGTTGAGCTCGTGCTGGGCGGCGGCGCGCTCCATCGGATCCTCTTGGCTGGGATCCCGCCAGCGCGCGAGCTCCTTCTGACGAAAGAGCGCGTTGTCGTCGATGTTGACCTTGGCATCCAGGGCCACCAGCCGTCCGTCGTCGGTGACGATCAGCGGATTGATCTCCACCAGGCTGGCATCGCGCTCCAGATAAAGCTTGTAGAGCGCCTGGGCGATGGCCGCGAACTCCTCGACCTGCTTGCCTTCGAGGCCGAGCCCGTAGGCGAGCACACGGCACTGCGCCGGTTGCAGGCCCGCCGCGGGATGGATGTTCACCCGGATGATCTTCTCGGGCGTCTGCGCGGCGACCTCCTCGATGTCCATGCCGCCGGCGGCCGAGGCGATGAAGGCGATCTGTCCCAGGTCCCGGTTGAGCACCAGGCTCAGATACAGCTCGCGCGCAATGACCGATCCTTCCTCGACGAATACCTGGCTGACGGGCAGTCCTTCGGGACCCGTCTGGTGGGTGACCAGGCGTTGACCGAGCATGGCTTCGGCCGCCTGGGCCACGTCCTCGGGTGAATCGGCGAGCTTCACGCCGCCCGCCTTGCCACGGCCGCCGGCATGTACCTGCGCTTTGACGACCCACTTGCTGCCGCCGATGCGCCGTGCCGCGGCGGCCGCATCGACCGGCGTGGCGGCCACATGGCCGGTGGGCACTGGGATTCCATAGCTCGCGAAGAGCTGCTTCGATTGGTATTCGTGGAGATTCATGGCGAGTCGGCTCAGGTCCGGTCTATGGACGGGCGCAGAAAGCCCGGTATTCTGGGCGAAATCCTTCAACGAAGAAAGGGCGGGCCGCCGAATTCGGCCCGCTGTGCTAACGTGCGCGCCGCATGACACCCTCCCTCGACGCGAACTCGCCCGCAACCCCACCGGCCTCCTCCGTCGAGGTCGCCTGGCGCGTTCTGACGCTGGTCAACCTGTTCAGGCTGCTGGTGCCGCTGCTGCTGGCGGTGTTGTACCTGACCGTCACCCCACCGCGGGTGGGCCAGGTCGACGGCACGTTGTTCGTCGGCGTCGCCACCGTCTACTTCGTATTCGGCATGGCTTCCCTGGCCGCCATCAGGCAGCGCTGGCCCGCCATCGAGATGCAGACGGTGATCGGCGTTTGTGTCGACGTGCTGGTCATTTCATTGCTTGCGTACGCGAGCGGCGGCATGCGCAGCGGTCTGGCAGCACTGCTGGTGCTGCCCATCGCCGCAGCAAGCATCGTGGTGCGCCAGCGCCTCGCGCTGATGTTCGCGGCCATCGCATCGCTCGCGCTGCTCGTGCAGCAGGGCCTGACCGTGCTCGCCGCCCGCGCGGACATCGGCGAGTTCACCTCCGCCGGCATCGTCGGCGCGCTCATGTTCATCGTCACCCTCGGTGTGGGGCCCCTGGCACGCAGCCTGCGCGAAAGCGAGGCGCTGGTGCGCCAGCGGGACGAGGACGTCGCCAATCTCGCGGAGCTCAACCAGTTCATCGTACAGCACCTGCGCGAGAGCATCCTGGTCGTCGACGAGCACGACACCATCCTCCTGATCAACGAATCCGCCGCACGCATTCTCCGCGGTGGCGAGGTCGCGCGCGGCGCGCGGCTCGGCGAGGTTTCCCCGCGCATGGCGCACCTGCTCGGCATGTGGCGCGGTCAAGGCTACGATGGACGGATGAGCACCGCTTCGCTGCTGTCGAGCGACCGCGGCAGCGTGGTGCAACCGCATTTCGTCGCGCTGGAACGCGGCAACGCGGGGCTGACCCTGATCTTCCTTGAAGACACCACGATCATCGCCGAGCGCGTGCAGCAATCGAAGCTCGCGGCGCTGGGTCGGCTGAGCGCCAGCATCGCGCACGAGATTCGCAACCCCGTGGGCGCAATGAGTCATGCGGCGCAGCTGCTCGCCGAGTCCGAAACCCTCACGGCCCAGGAGCGGCGCCTCGCGGACATCATCAAGAACAACGGTCAGCGGGTCAGCGCGATCATCGACAACGTTCTCCAGCTTTCGCGGCGCGACGCCACGCGCCAGGAGCGCATCGAGATCAATGGGTGGCTGCAGGAATTCCTGGCGGAGTTTCGTCAGACCGCGCAGCTCGAAGGCGAGGAGCTGCGCGCGAGAACGCCGGCGGCGGACGTCGAGATACAGGTCGACCCCTCACACCTGCATCAGCTCATGTGGAACCTGTGCGAGAACGCGCTCAAGTACGGCCGCGACGCCGCCGGCAAAGCGGCGATCGAGATCCGCACGGGGCGCATCGCGATCACCGAGCGGCCCTTCCTGGAAG
>QGUO01000407.1 GCA_003242495.1 Pseudomonadota bacterium
GTGTTTCCCCGCGCGCTCGATGAGCTGGCCAACGCGGCGTTCCCGGACGACCCGCCGGCACTCCCCGAATGGCGCTACCAGGAGAAGAACCTCCGCAATCTCGCGCGCCGCCGGGAACGCGGCGTCTGAGGGGTCGCCTGGCGCGGAGCGGGCATACCGCCTCATCAGGCATCGTGCGGGCGTCGCTGCGCTCCGCGTGTTCCCGCGCCTGTGCCCGGCGGCCTCAGAACGGCTTGACCACTGCCAGCACGACGATGGCGATCAGCAGCACGCCGGGCACTTCGTTGAACCATCGGTACCAGCGGTCCGAGTGTCGCGCGCGCCCGGAGCCCAGCTGCTTGATCAGGCGCCAGCACCACAGGTGATAGGCGATCAAGACGGCCACCAGCGTGAGCTTGGCGTGCAGCCAGCCTCCGGCGAGCAGGTAGGGTGCGACCATCACCATGGCGACGCCGAACGCCGCGGTCAGCACGGCTCCGATGGTCATGATCACGAACAGCCGGCGCTCCATCACCTGGAAGCGCTCGAGGCTCGGTGCGTCGCTTGCCTGCGCGTGATAGACGAACAGCCTCGGCAGGTAGAACAGGCCGGCGAACCAGGTGACCATGAAGACGATGTGGAATGCTTTGAGCCAGAGCATATGCAGGTCCGCGCGGCGCTGAGACCGCTGTCTGTCGGTTCGAGATCGTTCGGCGAGGCTACCGGGCGAGTATTGCCGCTTTCTTGCGACGGTTCGCACCACGGCGGCACCGCCTGTGGTCTAATCCCGGCAGTTTAACCGGGATCTCATCGTGTCGCACATCAACAGCGCATGGCGGAACTAGCGTCCACACGCAAAGGCCAGCTGGTCGTTCGCTACCATGCGCCGTGGCGCAGGCGCCTGCTGCTCGCCGCGGTGGTCCTGGGTGGCGCACTCACCCTGTACGGCGTGTTCGAGTGGGGGCGCTACCAGGGGGGCTTCGACAAGCTCGCCGAGCTCCAGCGCACGCGCGAGCTCACTGTCCGGGTGGCGACGCTCGAGCAGGACAACGAGCGGCTGCGCGCCGAGCTGGCGGCCGTCGAGCTCGCGCGCAGCGTCGACCGCAAGGCCTATGCCGATGTCGAGGCGAGCCTCGCGGAACTGCAGTCGCAGGTGCTGCGCCATCGTGAGGAGTTGACGTTCTACCGGGGCATCGTCTCGCCGGAGGACGGCGTCGGCGGCTTGCGTATCCAGCGCTTGCAGATCCTCGATGCGGGCGTCGCCGACCACTATCAGCTGCGGCTGGTGCTGGTGCAGTCCATGCGCCAGGACACGGTCGCCTCGGGCACCGTCAGCGTGGAGATCGAGGGCATTCGCGACGGGCAGCTGGCGCGGCTCACGCTCGCCGAGGCCGTCGCCCCGGCCGCCGACGCCCAGCGCGAGGCGCTGCGCGCGGACGGACTGGTGCCGTTTCGGTTCCGCTACTTTCAGAATCTCGAGCACAACGTGGTGCTTCCCGCCGGATTCGAGCCGCGCTCGATCGACGTGGAGGTACGCTCGGGACGCATGACACCTGTGCGAGAATCCTTTCCCTGGCAGGTCGAGGCGAGGAGCTGAGCCGCGAACCGCCGATCACCGCCGTGCCTGTTTGCCCGTACGAGAACCGAGAGTTTCGCCCGATGTTCCGCCGCAGCAATAAACCCAGGTCGCAACGCATCGATACGCTGATCGGCGGAGGCACGCGGATCATCGGCGACGTGCATTTCACCGGCGGCTTCCACGTGGATGGGCACATCAAGGGCAATGTCGATGCGCCGCCTGATTCCGGCGCCACCCTGAGCGTGAGCGACGGCGGCGTCGTGGAGGGCTCCGTGGCCGTTCCCAACGTGGTGCTCAACGGCACGGTGAAGGGCGACATCCTGGCCCACGAGCGGGTGGAGCTCGGCGCCACGGCACGCGTCGCCGGCAATGTCTACTATGGGCTGATCGAGATGGAGATGGGCGCGGAAATCAACGGCAAGCTCATCCACGAGTCGCGCCAGGGTGCGCGGGGCCAGCCCACCGCAGGCGAAGCCGGGGCGCCCGAGCCCGCTGAGCCCGCGGCGTCCGAGACTGCGCCGCCGGCCGCGAAGGCGGTCAGGCGCGGCGGCTAGCCGATTCCCGGGTTCGTCCCGCGGGCGCGCTGCCCCGGTGGGGCCGCAGCCCGGCGGGGAGGCGGGGGGATGCGCCCGTTCCGGGGGGCCGGGCAGCGGTGGACGCTGGGCCGGGCGTTGCTTAGACTTGATTCAGTCCAGATCCGTCCCCAAATGGCACGCATGGCTACCGAACCCGCGATGCAACCTGCTCCCAGCCTGACATTCACCGATGCTGCAGCCGCCAAGGTCGGCGAGCTGATCCGCGAGGAGGCGAACCCCAATCTCAAGCTGCGCGTGTTCGTCCAGGGTGGCGGCTGTTCCGGCTTCCAGTACGGATTCACGTTCGACGAGAACGTCGAGGAAGGGGATACCTGCGTGGAGAACAGCGGGGTGACGCTGCTCATCGACCCGATGAGCATCCAGTATCTGGCTGGCGCGGAGATCGATTACCGTGAGGATCTCGACGGCGCGCAGTTCGTGATCCGCAACCCCAATGCCACCACCACCTGCGGTTGCGGCTCGTCGTTCGCGATGTGACCGGGCCGTAAGCGACCCCTCCTCGTCCGTCCGTGCCGCGGAGCGCTGAGTATGGCTCGCGCGCGCATTCCCGATGTCATCGCGGCCGTCGATCTCGGCTCGAACAGCTTCCACATGGTGGTGGCCCGATATTCCCACGGGCAGCTCATCATCCTCGACCGGTTGCGTGAGACCGTGCGGCTGGCTGCCGGCCTCGATGCCCAGGGGCGCATCGATCGCGAGATGATCGAGACCGCGCTCGAGTGCCTGCAGCGCTTCGGGCAACGTCTACGCGACATGCGCGCCGAGAGCGTGCGCGCGGTCGGAACGAACACCCTGCGGCGCGCCCGTCGCCGGGGTGCCTTTCTCGACCGGGCGCGCCATGCGCTCGGTCATCCCATCGAAATCATTTCCGGCATCGAGGAGGCGCGCCTGATCTATCTGGGCGTGGCGCACACCACGCCCAGCGAGCCCGGACGGCGCTTCGTGGTCGACGTCGGCGGCGGCAGCAGTGAGCTGATCCTCGGCGAGGGACTGGAGACGCAGGCGCTCGAAAGCCTCCATATGGGCTGCCTCACGATGAGCGCGCGGTTCTTCGAGGATGGTGCGATCACCGAAAAGCGCATGAAGCGGGCGCGACTCGCCGCACGCCTCGAGATCGAGCCGGTCAAGGCGTTCTTCAGGAATGCCGGCTGGGAGCACGCGATCGGCACCTCCGGAACGATCCGCGCGATCAGCGAAGTCCTGCGCGCGCGCGGCGGCGATGGGACGATCACGCCGGCGGGGGTGGAGGGGCTGATCGCGCAGCTGCTGCGCGCCGGTCACCTCAACAAGGTTCGGCTCCCGGGCTTGTCGGACGACCGGCTGCCGGTGCTTCCGGGGGGATTGGCCATTCTCGCCGAGATCCTCGCGGCTTTCGACATCCCGACCATGCGCGTGGCCGACGGCGCATTGCGCGAGGGGCTGCTTTACGATCTGCTCGGGCGTCTGACCGACGAGGATGCCCGGGCGCGCAGCGTGCGCGCGATGCAGGCCCGCTATCACGTCGATGTGGCGCAGGCGGCGCGCGTAGAAGCGACGGCGCTCGAGTTC
>QGUO01000408.1 GCA_003242495.1 Pseudomonadota bacterium
ACAGTTGCGCAGATTGAATTGAGGCATGCGAGACGCCTGGATGTTATGAATGACGACTTCAGGCAATGGAACGCCAAGCATGCCACAGAAATGCATCCGGAAAGGAGACAGACGTCACCGGTGACGGCGCCGCGCCCGCGCACCGTCGAAATTGTTGACAGGAATCTGGCACGCAGCGCCGTGCGCCGATAGGGTGGGAACGAAGATCAGGCGCCGGCCATCGTCAGCTTACAACTCGCGCGTGCCGGCGAGAGCGGTTCCGGCGAACGTGCACGCGCGTCATGTCCCGTGTCCGCGGCGCCGACGAGAATGACGCCGCGCCGTCACGTCGGCGCGACGCCGGATGGTCAGTGACCCGCCGCCTTGCGCTCGAGGCGCACGACCCGGCCGGCGGCCGCCGGATGCTCGTTCATCACGACCACCCTGGCGCGCTTGAAGAAATTGAAGTCCGTGGCGCTCGCCCAGGTGTAGGCGCCCATCATCCTGCCGACGATGAGATCGCCCACCTCCAGCTCCGGCAGCAGGATGTTGTCGTCGATCACGTCGATGGAGTCGCAGGTCGGGCCGGCGAGCACGCTCGGGTGCCGCTCGCCCTCGGTGCGCAACGCGCTCACCGGGTACTTCGCGTGGTCGAACAGCTGCCCGCTGTACGAGCCGTAGAGCCCGTCGTCGAGGTAATACCACCAGCGCCCGTCGCGCCGCGCCTTGCCCATGACGCTCGAGATCGCGATGGCCGACGGCGCCGCGATGAACCGGCCGGGCTCGGCGATCACACGCACGTGCGCCGGGAGTCTGGCCAGCTCCGCACGAATCGGCCGGCAGAACGACTCGATGGACATGACCGCCTCGCTGTACGGCACCGGGAAGCCGCCGCCGATGTCGAGTACGTCCAGCGCCGGCAGGCCGGCGAGCAGCGCCTCGGCGATGAGGTCGTTGCAGGCCCGGATGGCCTCGATGTACTTGGCAGGATCGGTGGCCTGAGAGCCGACGTGGAACGACAGGCCGCGCACGCGCACGCCCAGGCGGCGGGCGAGCTCGATGAGCTCGAGCACCGCGCGCGGCTCGCAGCCGAACTTGCGCGACAGGTCACACACCGCGGTGGGGCTGCGGAAGCAGACCCGCAGCAGCAGCTCGGCGCGCTTGCGGTAGCGCACGAACTTCTTGATCTCCTCGGGGTTGTCGGCCACGAACGTGGTCACCCCGTAGCGCAGCGCATCGCGAATGTCACTGTCGCGCTTGATGGGGTGGGTGTGGATGCAGCGCTCGGGCGCCACACCTTGCGCCTTCACGAGCTCCACCTCGCCGGTGGTGGCCAAGTCGAAGAACGCGCCCTCGTCGCGCAGGCACGCGACCACGGCCGCGTGCGGCAGCGGCTTCAGGGCGTAGTGCAAGTCGACACCGGGCAGCGCCGCCTGCAGCGTGCGGTATTGACGACGCACCTGGTCGCAGTCGACCACCAGCAGGGGCGAGCCGAAACGGGCGACCAGCTCACGAATCTCCGCCTCGCTGAGCACGGCGGCATCGAGCGACAGATCGGCCGACTGGGTGGAGGAAACGACGGAAGAACGTCGGGCTGCGCGTGGCAACACGTCTGGAGCACCTCGTGCCAAAGCTGCGGACACTTAACCAACCGACAAGCGTGTCGACTTGCCACGATTCGACGTGGGAGCCTCGACAAGCTCACAAGTTCTGGTCGAGCGGCACCTGCAGCTTTCGCGATTGTCTCTGGGTGCTCTCTTACACAGGCCGCGCGCAATGTAACAAAAATGATCGGCGATGCAATAACCCATCCCGATTTTTTCATCATTGGCCGGCTCTTCCTCGTCCCTCGCCGCCTGCTCACCGACGCGAGCGGTGTGCCCGCCTCCCCCGCGCCCCTGCCGCGGGGCCACGCGGGCAGGATGGCGCGCATGGTTGCTTGGCGTGGCGACGCACGACGCGCCGCGCCGCCTGCGGGCGTCGGCGCCGCCCATCGGCTCGGAGCATGGCTGCATTCCATCGCCGGCGTGCATGCCCACTGTGCCGGTCCGTGTGCACTCACGAGAGAACGATCACAAGCGCGCGTGGGGAGTTTTGCTACAGTTTCGCAATGCCCGCGCCCATCGCCCCCGACGTCCGCCATGAGCTCGAGACGCTCCTCAAGAGCCGCATCCCGATCATCGTGATCGAGACGCGCGACGAGCCGCGCGCGCTCGCGCTCATCGCCGGGCTCGGCCCGCGCCTGGCGGCGCCCACGCACACGCCGATCTTCCAGTGGACCATCACCGAGGGATTGCGGCGCCTGGACATCGATCTCGGCGGCGCCCAGCGCCACAACGCCGATCCCGGGGACGTGCTGCGCTCCATCCGCGCGACGGACAAGGCGGGCGTGTACGTGTTGCTCGACTTCCATCCCTTCATCGCCGACCCGGTACATGTCCGCCTGCTGAAGGACATTTGCCAGGGTCACGCCCGCACGCCGCGCACCCTGGTGCTGATCAGCCACGAGCTGGCGCTGCCGCGCGAGCTGGAGCACTTCGCCGCACGCTTCGAAATCGCCTTCCCCGACCGCCACGAGCGGCGGGCCATCGTCGAGCAGGTGGCCAGCGAGTGGGCCCGCGCGAACGGGCGCAAGGTGCGCACCGACCGCAAGGCCCTCGAACTGCTCATCGAGAACCTGGCGGGCCTGTCCACGGGCGATACCGAGCGGCTGGCGCGTAAGGCGATCTTCGACGACGGCGCGCTGCTCGGCAGCGACCTGCCCGGCCTCATGCAGGCGAAGTACCAGCTGCTCAATCGCAGCGCCGTGCTCGCCTTCGAATACGACACCGCCAAGTTCGCGGACCTCGGCGGCATGAATCGCCTCAAGGCCTGGCTGCAGCAGCGCCGGCCCGCCTTCGACGGCTCGGCACCGCAACTGGATCCGCCCAAGGGCGTGCTGCTGCTGGGGGTGCAGGGCTGCGGCAAGAGCGTCGCGGCGCGCGCCGCGGCCGGCATCTATGGCGTGCCGCTGCTGCGCCTGGATTTCGGGGCGCTGCACAACAAGTACATCGGCGAGACCGAGCGCAACCTGCGCGAGACGCTGGCCACGGCCGAGGTGATGGCCCCCTGTGTGCTGTGGATCGACGAAATCGAGAAAGGCGTCGCCACCGGCTCGGGCGACGCGGACAGCGGCACCTCGCGGCGCGTGCTGGGCACCTTCCTGACCTGGCTGGCCGAGAAAAAGGCGCGGGTGTTCGTGGTGGCGACGGCCAATGACATCTCGGCGCTGCCGCCGGAGCTGATCCGTAAGGGCCGCTTCGACGAGATCTTTTTCGTCGACCTGCCGGTCGAGACCGTGCGCGCCGACATCCTGCGCATCCATGCCGAGCGCCGCGACCTCGAGCTGGCGCCCGAGGACCTGGCGCGCCTCGCTGCGGCCTGCGAGGGCTTCTCGGGAGCGGAGATCGAGCAGGCGGTGGTCTCGGCGGTCTACGCGGCCCACGCCGCCGGCGAGCCGCTCGCAGCCCGCCACGTGTTGACCGAGATCCACGCCACCCGTCCGCTGGCCGTGATCATGGCCGAGCGCATCGCCGCCCTGCGCGACTGGGCGGCCGAACGGACCGTTCCGGCGGACTGACCCGGCACGCGCCGGCGCTCACCCGCCATGCGGGAAGGCGCGCTGCGACGTGGCACCTGAAAGCCCCTTGGGCGCACCGCCGACGGGCCGTCTGGCGC
>QGUO01000026.1 GCA_003242495.1 Pseudomonadota bacterium
GTCGCAGCTCGAACGGCGAATGGCCGACGCCGGGCAGCACACTGGCGCGATCGGCGCTCTGAAAGAAGCGGATGGTGGACGGGCTCAGCGCAAGCAGCGGCGGCTCGAGCAGCCGCCAGGCCGAGCGCTGCACGTCGGCGATGCATTTCGTGGGCGCCTCGATGGTGAGCCGCCCATCGGGCATTTGGGCGGCGTCCAGGTGCCGCCGGTTGAGAGCATGCAGCATTTCATGGATGAAGGTGCGCAGCTGCAGCAGCGGGATGTACTCCGCCTCGTGCTGGGCGAATGCGCGGACGATCTGCTGGGGCGCGACCGCGAAGCCCTCCCGGCCTTCATAGTCGAACATCAGGCCGAACAGGTTCTCGCCTGTGTCGGAAACGATCCCGGGCGCAAGCAATGCGTAGAGCTGGGCGTCGGCGTCCTGTGGCGGTGTACGGTTGCGCCAGGTGCGGGAGTACTGGTACAGGTCGGCCCGGTCCAGCCGCCCCGCGGCCGGGTCGTACGGCAGGTCCATCTGGTCGATGGCCGTGAGCACTTCGACCCCGCCGGCGCTCAGCACGGAGGCGAGCGACACCTCGCCTTCGGCCGTTTCGAGCTCGAAGGCGATGGGCTCGACCTGAGCGAACGCATCCACCTCGAGGAACACCGAATAGCGCTGGCGAACGCACACGGGGTCCGCGCAATCGGTATTCGGCAGATAGACGAACGCCGTGAGGCTGAGGAACGCGAGCAGCACCACCAGCAGCGGCACCAGCAGGCGTGCGCGCCGATGATCGGGCGCGCGCGGCGGCATGGGTGCCGCCGTCATGGATCGCGACGGGCGCGCACCACCTTGCGCGACAAAATTGCGCCGGCTGCCCGGCTAGTGAACATGCTCCGGGTCATGCCCTGGATCAGGCGTCGAATCGTCGGCCGGGCCATGGCTGGCGAAGATGCTGGTGGTGCCATCCGCGTGCACCAGGAGCACGTCGTAGGCATCGACACGCCCGGAGGCGACTTCCATCCCGGGTGAGCCGAGCGGCATACCGGGCACCGTGAGACCCTTGGCGGCGGGCTTCTCGCGCAACAGACGCAGGACGTCGGCCGCGGGCACATGGCCTTCGATGAAGTAACCGGCCACCTGGGCCGTGTGACACGAGCCCTTGCCGTACGGCACCCCGACCGCCTCCTTGACCGGTCCGAGGTTGTCGCTGTCGTGCACCTCCACACTGAAACCGGCCGCGCGCATGTGATCCACCCACTTGCCACAGCAGCCGCACGTCGGACTCTTGTGCACCACCAGCTGCGGCAGGTCCTGCGCCGGGCTCGCCGCGACGGCATCTGCCAGCCCGGCCCCCACGCCGGCGCCCTGCCCTCCACAGGCGCTCATGCCGGCGGCGAGCACGGCCAATAAACATGTCCGCACCCATGAACCCGCTGGAAGTCCTGCCCTGCGCATAGGATTCTCCGCTCGAAAGGTCCCGGGCACCCTTATACTGCCGTTGGGGGCGGGGGAACAACAGCAGGGAAAGGCCGTCGCCCGCCTCTGGCGAAGCCGGAATACGGAAGCCGAACCTGCGCTTTCGCCTAATGTCTATGGACTCAGGTACATCATCTGCGATGTAGGAGGGCTTCATGCGCAGTCACACGGCCAGATCCCGCGGGCGGGGATCTCGTACGCCCGGGTTCCACCGCAGAGGGTTCTGCGGAACAGGTGTCGCGCTCGCAGCGCTGCTGGTCTTCGCACACCCGGCCAGCGCAGCCGATGCCGACCAGGTGGCCGCAGTGTGGCGTCTCGAGGAGTTCAGCACCTCGTATCATGGTTTCACGACGCTTTACCAATGCGAAGCGCTGGAGAGCAAGGTCGCAAGAATCTTGCGCACGCTGGGCGCGCATGAGAGCGCCAGAGTGCGCGCCTCGGGCTGCGAGCTGAACCGGCCCTCGCGCACCATCTTCTTGCGGATCACGGCAGCCACGCCCGTGCCGGCGACGGCGGAGAACCTCGAGCGCGATCCCGCGGAGAAAAGCCGCCAGGAACTGCTCGACCGGCTCGGCGTGAAACGGGACTTCGATCCGGACGAGCAGTTTCTCGCCGAATGGCGCACCTTTGCGCTCGCACGCCAGCGCGCATTGCGACTCGAGCCCGGCGACTGCGAGCTCCTGGAGCACTTGCGCGACCGTGTGTTCCCGAAACTCGGCATCGAGGTGGTCCATGACGACGTGCGCTGCTCGCCTGGTCACGTGCCGATGTCGACGCCGCGCCTCGACGTGCGTGCACTGGTGAAGGCCCCGACGCCCGACGAGGCGCCGGCGAAGTCCGAGTGAGACGCGCGGGCCGGGCCGCGGTGCTCGGCATTCCGGGGGCGCCGTGACGGTCGGCATACGCTTGGTGCGCGCTTGGCTGCCGAGCGCGCCACGCAGGTCCAACGGTCGATAGCCCATGCCGCGGCTGCTGCGCCATCCCGCCACGCCCTGCGCGGCGCTGCGTTCGATCGACGCAACGGCGACGCTCGATGCGCGCGGCCAGCTGACGCTTGCTTACGCGATCGAGGGCGACATTGCGGCGCTGCGCATCCCCACGGGGCGCAAGGGTGAGCGACGTGACGAGCTGTGGCGGACGACCTGCTGCGAGGCCTTTTTGGCCGACCCGATGACTCCGGGCTACCTCGAGCTCAATTTCGCGCCGGCCGGCAGCTGGGCGGCCTATGAATTCGAGGCGTATCGCCGCGGCATGCGCCCGCTCGAGGTGCCCCGGGCACCACGCATCGTGTGCCGTGTCACGGACGCGCGCCTCACGCTCGAAGCGACGCTGGCACTGCCTGCGCGGCTGCGCGCGCCGCTGCAGGTCGCCCTCACGGCAGTCATCGAGGAACGCTCGGGCACTCTCTCGTACTGGGCGTTGCGTCACTCCGAGGGCGGGCCGGATTTTCATTCGCCGCTCGGCTTCGCGCTCAGACTCGAATGAGCGCCGCAGCCGACCTGCGTGCGCGCCACACGGTATAGTCGCGCCTGTTGTCCCGGATCGCTGGTATGGAATTCGGAATCGATCGACTGCTCGCCGAGCCTGCATTGCGTCGCCCCCTCGCGGGGCGGCGCGTGGCGTTGCTCGCGCATCCCGCCTCAGTGACGCGCGACCTCACGCACTCGCTCGACGCGCTCGCCGCGCTGAGCGACGTGCGGCTGACTGCCGCTTTCGGCCCGCAGCACGGCCTGCGCGGGGACAAGCAGGACAACATGATCGAGTCGCCCACATTCTTCGATCCGCAACACGGCATCCCGGTATTCAGCCTCTACGGCGAGGTGCGCAAGCCCACGGCCGCGATGCTGGACACCTTCGACGTGCTGCTGGTCGATCTGCAGGATCTCGGCTGTCGGATCTACACGTTCATCACCACCTTGCGCTATGTGCTGGAGGCGGCCGCGGCAAGCGGCAAGGCCGTCTGGGTCCTGGACCGCCCGAACCCTGTCGGCCGACCGGTGGAAGGTCTGCGCCTGCGTGCGGGCTGGGAGAGTTTCGTGGGCGCCGGTCCGTTGCCGATGCGCCATGGGCTGACGCTCGGGGAGTTGGCGCACTGGTTCGTGCGATACCTCAAGCTCGATGTGGACTATCGCGTCATCGAGATGCATGGCTGGCAGCCCGACGCCGCGCCGGGCCACGGCTGGCCGCTCGGTGCACGCACCTGGGTCAACCCCAGCCCGAACGCGCCGAACCTTTCCATGGCGCGCTGCTACGCAGGCACCGTCATGCTGGAAGGCACCACCCTTTCGGAAGGGCGCGGCACCACCCGGCCGCTCGAGCTCTTCGGGGCCCCTGACCTGGAGCCGCGCGCGCTGCTCGCCAAGATGCACGAAATCGCACCGCAGTGGCTCGCCGGCTGCAGACTGCGACCGTGCTGGTTCGAACCGACGTTCCACAAGCACGTCGCGCAACTGTGCGCCGGCATTCAGATTCACGTGGACGATCCGTCCTATGACCATGCAGCCTTCCGTCCCTGGCGTCTGCAGGCGCTTGCGTTCAAGGCATTGCGTTTGTTGCGGCCCGACTACGAGCTGTGGCGTGACTTCCCCTATGAGTACGAGACCGACCGGCTCGCCATCGATGTGATCAACGGCAGCGAGTTGCTGCGCAGCTGGGTGGACGACCGCTCGGCCACGCCTGCGGACCTCGACGCGCTCGCCTGCCCGGACGAGCAAGCCTGGTGCAGCGAGCGCGCGGACGCGTTGATCTATCCGTGAAACGCGGGTGTACGGCCGCAGTCCACGGATGAGTTGACTGCGCACCACCGCCCGCAACTCGCTCCGCTGGACGACCTCCCACTCCACACTGGCCTGAACGACTCGCGACAGCGGCTCGACAGGTCTGCGCGGAACACAGCTGCTCATCGAACGTTCCTTTACGCGCCGGCGGACTACCGGCAGGAATAAGGAGTCACGACGATGGCACGCAGGTACAGCAAGAAGGCCTCGCGCAAGGTGGAGCAGACCATGCGCGAACGTAAGGAGGGCACGTTACGCAGCGGCAGCACCGGCCGGAAGGTGACTAGCCGCAAACAGGCGATCGCCATCGGACTGTCGGAGGCACGTCGCGAAGGCGCCGAGGTACCCGAGCGCGGCGCTCGCGGCAAGCGCACCCGCAAGGCTGCCGGCCGCACGAAGACGGCAGCGCGCACGACGGCCGCCGGTTCCAGGAAGACCGCAGCACGCGCGACGGCCGCCGGCTCCAGGAAGACCGCAGCGCGCGCGACGACTGCCGGCTCCAGGAAGACCGCAGCGCGCGCGACGACCGCCGGTTCCAGGAAGACCGCAGCGCGCGCGACGACCGCCGGGCGCAAGCGGGCAGCCTAGAAGAAGTAGGCAGACATGGCGTTTCCTTCCACGCGTTACCTCGTCTTGTGCTGCGATTACGACGGCACGCTGGCTCACCATGGCAAGGTGGACGAGAGAACGCTGGCGGCCTGCGAGCAGCTGCGCACCTCCGGTCGCAAGCTGGTGCTGGTGACCGGTCGGAGGATCGACGACCTTGCAACGGTGTTCCAGCGCTTCGACCTGTTCGATCTGATCGTGGCCGAGAACGGCGCCGTGCTTCATCGCCCCGAGTCGCGCGAGGAGACACTGCTCGGGGAACCGCCTCCCGCGTCCTTCGTCACGGCGTTGAGGAGTCGCGGCGTTGCGCCCCTGGAGGTTGGGCGGGTGATCGTCGCGACGCACGAGCCGCACGAGGGCGCAGTGCTGGAGACCATTCGCGACCAAGGTCTCGAGCTGCAGGTGACCTTCAACAAAGGCGCGGTCATGGTGCTGCCACCCGGCGTCAACAAGGCTACGGGACTCGCCGCCGCACTCGCGGAGCTGCAGCTGTCGCCGCACAACGCAGTCGCCGTCGGGGACGCGGAGAACGACCATGCGCTGTTGCATCTGTGCGAGTGTGCGGTGGCCGTGGCCAACGCGCTTCCGGCCCTGAAGGCACGCGCGGACATCGTCACCGCGGGCGACCACGGAGCGGGTGTCGTCGAATTGATCGAGGAGATCCTCGCCGACGACCTCGCGGCGCGCGAGCCCGCCCTCGTCCGCCATCACATCCTGCTCGGCCGCGACGAGCACGGCAATGAAATCCGCCTGCCGCCGCACGGCTGCCGTGCGCTGGTGGTCGGCACCTCGGGCGGCGGCAAATCGACCATCGCCGTGGGGCTGATGGAGCGGCTCGAGGCGGCGCGCTACAGCTTCTGCGTCATCGATCCGGAGGGCGATTACGAGCAGGTGCCGTTCGCGGTGAGTATCGGCGATCCGGGCCAGGCGCCAAGCCTCGAGGAATGCGCCGATCTACTGTGCCGTCCGGGCACCAACGTGATCCTCAACCTGCTTGCCGTGGACCTCAAGGACCGGCCGCGCTACTTCGAGAACCTGCTTGCGCGCCTCGGCGAGATCCGGGTACGTACCGGCCATCCGCATTGGCTGATCGTCGACGAAGCGCACCACGTGCTTGCGGAGAGCGCCGAGCCGGTCGCGGCGGTCCTGGACAAGCGACTGGCGAGCGCGCTGCTGATCACCGTCTCGCCGGCATTGCTCCCGGCTGCCGTGCTGCGCACGCTCGATACGCTGATCGTGCTCGGCGACAAGCCGCAGGAGATGTTCGACGAGTTCACCGCAGCGAACGACTTGCCGCGTGTGACGCTCGCCGGCGGACCGGCGCAAGCGGGCACCGCGATCGTCTGGGACAAGCGCGGCGGCGCTCCCCGGCGTGTGCGGCCCGAGCGCAGCCGCGTGGAGCGGCGCCGGCACGTGCGCAAGTACGCCGAGGGCGAGTTGCCGCCGGAGCGGAGCTTTTTCTTCCGCGGCCCCGAGGGCAAGCTCAACCTGCGGGCCCAGAATCTGATTCAGTTCCTCGAGCTCGCCGACGGCGTGGACGACGAGACCTGGACCTTTCACCTGCGCAGCGGTGACATCGCCGCGTGGGTGCATGAGGCGGTCAAGGACGAGGCGCTGGCCAGGCAGCTGGCTGGGATTGCGGGCGACGAATCGCTCGATGCGGCGACATCGCGTCGCAAGGTACGCGAGGCGGTGGAAGCGACGTATACATTGCCGGCCGGCCCCTGAGGCGAACCCCGCGCGGCCACTGCAGATTTTCCTGACTCACACGCGCGCGACCTGCAAGATTGGCTGCGGCGCCATAATGTATACACCACGGCCGGTGATCCTCACGTACACTGTCGGTTTACACCGACGCGATGAGGATCGCCATGCGCCTGCATCATTGCGCACTTGCAGCCATCGTGCTGCTCGCCGGATGGTTCGTTGCCGCCTGCACCCAACCCGACATGAAGCCGATCGAGACACCGCCCCCATCAACCGGCGCACTTGCGCCCGACAATCCATTCGCCCGCCCCAGCGAGCTGCCGTATCAGCTGCCGCCGTTCGAGCGGATTCGCAACGAGCACTTCGCTCCGGCGCTGGAAGCAGGCATGGCCGAGCAGCGCCGCGAAGTCCAGGCGATCACGCGGGTGCGCTCGGCGCCGACATTCGCGAACACCATCCTGCCGCTGGAACGCTCCGGTGCGTTGCTGCAGCGCGTCCTCGCCGTGTTCAGCAGCCTGGCGGCGTCGAATACCAACCCCGAGATCGACGCGCTGCAGGCGCAGATGGCCCCCAGGCTCGCCGCGCACACCGACGCCATTCTGCTCGACCCGCATCTTTATGCGCGCGTGCGCAGCTTGTACGAGCGTCGCGCCAGCCTGGGCCTCGATCCGGAATCGCTGCGCCTCCTCGAGCGCTATCACACCATGTTCGTGCGCGCGGGCGCGCAGCTGGCCGAGGCCGACAAGGCCAGGCTGCGCGCCTTGAACGAGGAGCTCTCCACCTTGACGACCCAATTCAGGCTGGCCGTGCAGCAAGGCGTGAATGCCGCCGCCGTGGTCGTCGACGACGAAGCCGAGCTCGCCGGCCTGTCGCCTGAACAGATCGCGGTGGCCGCCAAGGCCGCCAAGGACCGGGGCCTGGACGGCAAGTGGGTGATCGCGCTCACCAATACCACCGGGCAACCGCCGCTCGCCCAACTCGAGAATCGCGCGCTGCGCGAGCGCATTTACCGCGCCTCGGTGATGCGCGGCTTCGGCGGCGAGCACGATACGACCGGGCTGATCACGCGCATCGCCGCGCTGCGCGCCGAGCGCGCCGCACTGCTCGGCTACCCCGACCACGCCACGTATGTGCTCGAGGACGCCACGGCCAAGACGCCCGGCGCCGTGAACGACATGCTCGCGCGACTCGCCGCGCCCGCCGTGGCGAACGCGCGACGCGAAGCCGCGGCCATGCAGCGGCTCATCGACGCGCAGGCCGAGGCCTCCGGCACCGAGCCCTTCGAGCTCCAGCCCTGGGACTGGGCGTATTACGCCGAGCAGGTACGCCAACAAAACTACGCCTTCGACGAAGCGCAGGTGCGCCCCTATTTCGAGATGAACCGCGTGCTCGTCGACGGCGTGCTGTTCGCCGCGCAGGAGCTGCATGGCCTCACCTTCAAGGAGCGCCCTGACCTGCGCGGCTATGTCGAGGACGTGCGCACATTCGAAGTGTTCAACCCCGATGGCTCGCCGCTCGGCCTGGTGCAGTTCGACTGGTTCGCGCGGCCGAACAAGCGCGGCGGCGCCTGGATGAGCAGTTATGTCCGCCAGTCGCGCCTGCTGGGCACGAAGCCGGTGGTGTTGAACAATCTCAACATTCCGAAGCCGCCCGAAGGCGAGCCGGTGCTGCTCACGTTCGACGAGGTCACCACGGCATTCCACGAATTCGGCCACGCGCTGCATGCCCTGTTCTCGGATGTCGAGTACCCGCTGTTCTCGGGCACCAGCGTGCCGCGCGACTACGTCGAGTTCCCATCGCAGTACAACGAGATGTGGGCCACCGAGCCGCGCGTATTGGCCAATTATGCGCGCCACTATGAGACCGGGGAGCCCATGCCCGCGGAGCTGATGGACAAGGTGCTGGCGGCCAGCCAGTTCAATCAGGGCTTCGCCACCACCGAGTATCTGGCTGCCGCACTGCTCGACCAGCAATGGCATCAGCGCGCCCAGGGCGACATTCCGCAAGCGGCAAACGTCGAGGCCTTCGAGGCGCAGGCGCTCGCCGCCGCGGGCGTGGACTTCCATGCAGTCCCGCCCCGCTACCGCTCGACGTACTTCTCGCACATCTTCGCCGACCCGATGGGCTATTCCGCCGCCTACTACGCCTACATCTGGAGCGAGGTGCTGGCCGCGGACACCAAGCACTGGTTCGAGACTCATGGCGGGCTCACCCGGGCCAACGGCGATCGGCTGCGCGAGAAGGTGCTGTCCAAGGGCTTCAGCGTCGATCCGCTCGCCGCCTTCGTCGACTTCAAGGGCGGCGAGCCGGACATCGGACCGCTCCTCGAGTCGCGCGGTTTGACGGCGGAGTGAGTCGCAGGACGGCGCGACGCGCATGCGTCGCCACGATCCTGCTCTGTTGCCTGCCGGGCTGCAGCTCGCCCGTGCGCGAGGAGCCGCGTCCCTCGCGCTCGACGCTGGGCTGCGTGCAGGAGACATTGCGTCAGAAACTGCCGCCCGGCTTGAGCGACGTCGAGGCGCATTGCGTGGCAGCGGGGCTGATCGCGCGCCACTGCAGCGCTCCCGAAGCCATGCTGGCAAGCATCGGCAAGGAGATCGGCGATCTGTTCGGCGCAGGTCACGCGCAGTGGCGCGACCTGCGCGCGGACTGGCAGGGCATGCGCTGCGCCCGTCAGGCGGGCGACGGGCCGACGTTGCTCGAATGCTGCGTGGCCGGGCCGGCCCGACCCGGCCGGTAACCGACGCGGCCACGGATGCGCTATGCTAGCGCCACCATCTCCGCGGCCGCTGCCGCCCGTCGCCACCCTCCACCCTCACCCAAGGAATCCCATGCGCCAGCCCGTCATTGCAATCCTGTGCGTCGCTTTCCTGGCCAGCGGCTGTGCCCGCCAACCATCCGACAGCACTGCAGTCACCCTCGAAAGTGACGAGGACAAGACCCTTTACACCATTGGTCTCGCCCTGGCGCGCAACGTCGCCGTGTTCGAGTTCACGCCCGAGGAGCTCGCCGCCGTGCAGGCCGGTTTCGCCGACGGCGTGATGAACCGCGAACCCAAGGTCGACATCGAGGAATACCTGCCGAAGATCCGTGACCTGCAGGTCGCGCGCATGGAAGCGGCGGCAGAGACCGAGCGCCGCGAAGGCGAGGCGCTGCTTGCCCAGGCCGCGACGCAAGACAACACGGTACGCACCGAATCCGGCCTGGTGATCACCACGATCGAGGAAGGGTCGGGTGCGTCTCCCAAGGCCACCGACAACGTGCAGGTCCACTATCACGGCACGCTGCGCGACGGCAAGGTGTTCGACAGCTCCATCGAGCGCAACCAGCCGGCGACCTTCCCGCTGAACCAGGTCATCCCGTGCTGGACGGAAGCGCTGCAGATGATGAAGGTCGGCGGCAAGGCGCGGGTGGTCTGCCCTTCGAACATGGCGTACGGCGACCGCGGCGCACCGCCCGACATCAAGCCCGGCGCGGTCCTGACCTTCGATGTCGAGCTGCTCGACATCGTAGGCTGATGCCCAGCGAGGTGCGCCTGCGCTCGCAGCGCGGGCACCCTCCTGCCCATCACCACTGACTACGCAGCGGCTCGTAGCCCCGGCCCGCACGGGCGCAGCTCATCGCGAGGCGCCCACGACCCCAGCGCTCAACCGGGCTGCACGACCGGCGCGAGCTGCGGCAACCGGGACCTGAGCTGCAGGCGCAGCAGCACCAGGCTCGTCAAAGCCTGCAACGTCACTGTGGCGACCCACAGATACCACAGGTGCTCGATCCGGAAGAAGGGCTGGCCGGACAGCCACACCACCGGCAACACGAACGTCACCAGCCGCGTGCCGGTGCTGAGCAGCGCCGGGCGCGTATCCCCCAGGCCTTGAAACATGCTGGAGCAGGTGAAGATCAACCCCTGCGCCACGAAATTGAGCGAGGCGATCTTGAGGAAGGTCGCTCCCAGCGCGATCACCTCGACGTCGTCCGTGAAAGCCGCCACCAGCCAGCGCGGCTCCAGGCGCATGAGCACGGTGAGCGCCAGCATGACGCCGGTGCTGATCCACGCGGCGGCCACGAAGGTGGCGCGTACCCGTTGGGGATGACGCGCGCCGAAGTTCTGACCGGCGACCGGCCCGGCGGCGAACGCGACCGCCATGGCCGGCAGGAAGATGGCCTGCATGATGCGCGAACCCACGCCGTAGCCAGCCTGCGCGTCGGCGCCGAAGCCGCGGATTGCCCAGTACACGAAGGCCATGTACACGAACATCAGCACCAGCTCGCCGCCGGCCGGCAGACCGACGCCCAGCATGCGTCGCCACGACCGCAATTGCGGACGCCAAAGGTCGCGACGCAAGGTCACGAACGTCTCGAGCCGTGCGAAATACAGCCCCAGCAGCACCACGCCGGCCGCGATGGCGATGGAGCTGGCGAGACCGGCACCCGCTACGCCCAGCGGGCGCCCGGTGAGCCACCCGGCGATCAGCACCGGGGCGAGCACGATATTGAGCAGCACCGTGACGATCTGCACCAGGATGGTCGGCCGCACGATGCCCGTGCCGCGCAAGGCCGAGCTCATGGCCACCATCGCGAACTGCAACGCCAGGCCTGGCATGAACCAATACAAATAGCTCACACCCGCGGCCACCGTGGCTTCATCCGCCGCCACCGTCCGCATATAACTGCCGATCAGGGCGTATCCGCCCACCAGGGAAGTGACGCCCACGACCGCGGACAGCACCACGGATTGGTTGAAAATCAGCGTAGCCTCTTCCCGGTCCTTTCGCCCGGCGGCATGTGAGATCAGCGCGACGGTACCGACGCCCAGCACTTGTGTGAGTGCGAACACCAGGAAGGTGGCATTGCCCGCGGCGCTCACACCGGCAATGGCGGTGTCACCCAGCCCGGCGACGAAATACAGATCGACCAGGTAGTAGAGGGTCTGAAACACCATGCCCGCGGCAATCGGCGCCGCCATGCCGAGAATATGACGGGTCACGGAACCCTGGGTCAGGTCCTTCACAAGAAGCGCTCGGGCAGGGTGGATGGATGGGAATCGTAATTGTTGTCGTCGATTATAGGCGAATACGCTCAGTGACCGCCTGCTTCCCGGCACCGCCGGGCACGCAACCAACTGACGGCGGCCAATCCCAATCCGAAGGCGCTGTATACCGCGAACATGGAGGCTGGCCGCAAGTGATGCTCGAAGCCCGGGCGCAGCCGTCGTGGGGTCATGCCGTAATCCACGGCAAAGGCCAGCGCCGCCAGCAACGCCCCGTTGCGCAGGTGCGCCGCGGGACCAGTGCTGTAGCGGTCGCGGCGCGAGACCGCTTCGTATGCGGTTGCCCACGCAACCGACATGGCCTGGTGGATGAGGAATCCGACGCCGGTATTGCGCACATTGGTACGCCGGCGCCGCCCCTCGGCGATGCCCCACAGCCATTGACTGGGTCCGTTCAGCGCAGCGGAAGCGCTGCGCCGCTCGATGCGCCCACAGAGCGCGAGCGCCAGGGTCGACGCGAGCCCCGCCGCCGAGCCGCTGACCAGCGCTCGCCGCCCGAGTAGGGAGCCGGTTCGAGCATCCACGAGCTGTCGATTCCTGCGATGATGCGTTTCTGGAATAAAGCGATACGGCGCCAGACGGGTTCCGTCGACCGCGCCGGCCATCCCCAGCCCTGTACAGGAGTCGCCATGGTCATCCTGCTCGCCGGAGGAACCGGGTTCATCGGCAGACACCTCGCCGAACGACTGCGGCAGCGTGGTCATCGGGTCATCGTCGTGCGCCGCAGCGGCCCGCCGACCCCGGATACGGTGCAGGGCGATTTCACCCGCGACCTGGACGCGACACACTGGGTGTCGCGCCTGCGGGACGTGGAGGTGGTCGTCAATGCGGTCGGCATCCTGCGCGAGCGCCCCGAGGCCACCTTCGACGCCATTCATACGCGTGGGCCGCAGGCGCTGTTCGCGGCCTGCGCCATGGCGGGGGTGCGGCGCGTGATCCAGATTTCGGCGCTCGGCGCCGACGACGGCGACACTGGCTACTTCCGCAGCAAGCGTCGCGCCGACCAGTTCCTGGCGACCTTGCCGCTCGACTGGACCATCGTGCAGCCCTCGGTGGTGTACGGTCCCGGCGGCACCAGCGCCCGATTGTTCGACATGCTGGCCAGCATGCCGGTGATCGCCGTGCCTGGCCGGGGCAGGCAGCCGGTGCAGCCGATCCACATCGACGACCTGGCCCATGCCCTCGCGAATCTCATCGAGCGCGACGACCTGGTGCGACGGCGCGTCGCCCTGGTCGGCCCGCGGGCGCTCGAGCTGCGTACCTTCCTGCTCGAGCTGCGCGCCACCCTGGGCCTGGGAAGCGCGCCGGTCCTGCCCATCCCCATGTCATGGATGCGCATCGGTGCGCGCCTCGCAGGCCTGCTGCCAGGCAGTCTGCTCGACCGCGAGACCCTGGCCATGCTCGAGCGCGGCAACGTCGCCGAGCCGCACGCCACGCGCGACCTGCTCGGGCGCGAGCCGCGGCCGGTGGCGGCGTTCGTGCGTCCTGAGGCGGCGGCCGCGCGCGCGCTGAGCGCACAACTGCAATGGTTGCTGCCGCTGCTGCGCGTGAGCATTGCGCTGGTCTGGATCTGGACGGGCATCGTCTCGCTCGGGCTGTATCCGCCCGCGGCCAGCTACCAGCTGCTGGCGCGAACCGGCGTCAGCGGCATGCTCGCGCCGCTCGCCCTGTACGGCGCCGCGCTGCTGGACCTGGCGCTGGGCATCGCGACGCTCGCCATGCGCCGACGGCGGACCTTGTGGCAGGTGCAGATGGCGCTCATCGTCGTCTATACGCTCATCATCACGTTCGCGCTCCCGGAATACTGGCTGCATCCCTACGGCCCCGTGCTCAAGAACCTGCCCATGCTCGCCGGCATCTACCTGCTGTATATTCTCGAGCCGCGCGCCGCCGCTGCAGGTTCATAGAGCGAACCACAATCACTCGGAACCCGCCATGGAATACGTGATCGTCAAATGGCTGCACATCCTGTCCTCGACGTTGCTGTTCGGTACCGGCCTCGGCTCCGCGTTCTACATGTTCTTCGCGAGCCTGACACGCGATGCGCGCGTGACCGCCACGGTCGTGCGCCACGTGGTGATTGCCGACTGGAGCTTTACGACACCCACCGTCATTCTGCAGCCGCTCACGGGGTTCTGGCTGGCGCACCTCGCCGGTTTCCCGCTGCACAGCCGCTGGATTCTCTGGTCGATCGGACTCTATCTGCTCGCCGGAGCCGCCTGGCTGCCCGTGGTCTGGATGCAGATCCGCATGCGCGCGATGGCCGCGAACGCGGCCCAAGACGGCGCCCCCCTGCCCGCACAATATTTCCGCTATCTCAAGGTGTGGGTGGCGCTCGGCATCGTCGCCTTCCTGGCGCTCGTGGTGGTGTTCTACCTCATGGTCGCCAAGCCGATGTGACCGGTCTCAACGCTGGCGCGCCAGGGCGCGGCGCTCGTCCTCGTCGGCGGGGGCGAGATTGGCGACCGCGGGACCGTGCAGCACCTCGCCATCCGGCGTGTAACGCGAGCCATGGCAGGGACAATCCCAGGTGCGCTCCACCGGGTTCCATTGCACCACGCAGCCTAGATGCGTGCAGACCGCCGAATGACAGTGCAGCGCGCCCGCGTCATCACGGTACACTGCAAGCTTCTTGAAGCCCACACGCAGCACCGCACCCTCGCCTGGCGCGATCGCGCCGGCGGACGGCGCATCGCCGGGCGAAACCCACTCCGTGTATTGCGACAGGATGTTCGCCTGCTCCTTCAGGTAATCCATGGCCTCTTTCACGGGCTTGCGGGCCGGGTCGTACACCGCCTCCCAGGCGTTCGCGCGCCCGGCGATCAAATCGTCGATGAGCAGCGCGCCGGCGGTGGCATAGGTCATGCCATTGCCGGAATCCCCGGTGATCACATAGACGTTTCTGCTGTCGGGGTATCGCCCGAGATACGGCAGGCCGTCGAGCGGCTCCATCACCTGCCCGCTCCAGCGCCAGGCCGTCGGTCCTGCCATGGGGAAGCGGTCGCGCAGCCAGCGCTCGAGCGCCGCGAAGTGCCGTGCGGGATCCGGCTCCTGCCCGCTCTTGTGATCCTCGCCGCCCACGATGAGCAGATCCTCCTCGGGCGACGACGCGTAGCCGCTCGCAAGACGCACGTAGTGATACGGCTCGGCGTCGTCCCATAACAGAATGCGCGGCACGCTGTCGCGCGGCACGGGAACGCCGAGCACGTACGTGTGATACGCCTGCTGCTTCGTATGGATGACCGCACGGTCGTGGAAGGGCGTGTTGGTCGCCACGACGGCCGCCGAGGCATGCACCGTGGCCGCAGCCGTGCGCACGCGTACGCCGGCATCGGACTCTTCGATGTCCAGGGCACGCGTGCCGCAATGGATTTGCCCGCCGGCGCCTTCGAGCATGCGCAGCAGGCCCTGCAGCCAGCGCAACGGATGGAACTGCGCCTGGCGCGGGAAGCGCAGGCACGGACCGGTTTCGTACGACAGGCCGGGTACGCCATCACAGTCGAGGGCGTTCGTGCCCGAACGCAAGGCGCCGGCGAGCTCACGCTCGATGACCTGCCGCGGATGCTCGCGGCACGAGTACAAGTAGCCTTCCAGTCGCTCGAAACCGCAGTCGATGTCTTCGAGCGCCACGGTCTGCTCGATCCACTGGATGGCCTTGGCGGAACTGTCGGCGACGACGATCGACACCTGGCGTCCGTGGGTCTCCTCGAGGTAGGCGAATCCTTCGTCGGGGACGGCCAGGTGTGCCGTGGTGCGGCCGGTCTCTCCCGCGCCGATCCCGCGCGCCTCGAGCACGACGACAGAGCGTCCTTCCCGGGCCAGGAGACAGGCTGTGGTCAGTCCGGCAATCCCGCCTCCCAGGATGCACACGTCGACGTTGAGACGACGCTCCAGCGGCGGGTAGCGCGGCAAGTCGACGCTGCCCGCCCATACGGACGGCGTGGACCGGACCGCTGTCATGGTTCGACCGACCTCGGCCCGTGCTTCCGGTGTATCGTCACGGTTCCACCCGATTCTGGCACTTGGGCATTTTCCTGGCGGTGGTCGTCGATTCAGGGCAAGTGCAGGTGAAGCGCGTGAACGCGCGGAGCGGTTCCCTTGACCGTGCGCCGGGCAGGATCCCGGCAACTCGCCGACCCGTTCACACGTTAGGCACATCAGGCGCGGGGTTCGCGTCGATTGGGAAGCGACGGAGTGCGGGAACGTCGAACTGGATCGAAAACTCGCAAGTCGGAATCCGTAGGCAGCGCCCGCTCGGCCGAACGGCGGGCGGCGTTGCCGGGCGCATCCGTGTTGCAGGAAACCTCGCAGGCACAGGAGGCGGCGCTGGGCGCCCCATCGAATGCCCCCGAAGCGGCCCGCCGCACCGGACGGCGGGGCATACTGGAGCGCCCCCAGCACGACACCGTCCTCGGCGCCGTCATCCCCCCGGGCCAAGCTCCTTT
>QGUO01000409.1 GCA_003242495.1 Pseudomonadota bacterium
CGGGGCGCGAGGTGATCGCCTTCGCCTCGAACGATTACCTGGGGCTTGCACGGCATCCGCGCGTGCGTGAGGCGGCCCACGCCGCTCTCGAGCGCTGGGGCGGCGGCGCGACGGCTTCGCGACTGATCGTCGGCACGCGGCCCGTGCACCTCGAGCTCGAAGCACGCATCGCACAATGGAAACGCACGGAACGCGCACTGGTCTTTCCGAACGGCTTCAGCGCGAATCTCGCTGCGCTAGCGGTGTTCGGCGGCCCCGACGTCACGATTTTCAGCGACGCGCTCAACCATGCATCCATCATCGACGGATGCCGGCTCTCGCGCGCGCAGGTACGCATCTACCCGCATGCCGACGTGTGCGGGCTCGAGGCGCTCCTCGCACGAACACCCGGTCGCAAGCTCGTCGTCACCGACACGGTGTTCTCGATGGACGGCGACGTGGCGCCACTCGAGGACCTTGCCCGACTGTGCGTGCAACACGACGCGTTGCTGGTGCTCGACGAAGCACATGCCGTCCTGGGGCCCCATTGGCAATTCCCCGCGGAGCTCGCCTTGCTGCGCGTGGGCACACTGTCGAAAACGCTCGGCGCGCTCGGCGGCTGGATCGCGGGCGCGCAGCCGTTCATCGAGCTGCTCATCAATCGCGGTCGCTCGTTCATCTTCACCACGGGGCTGAGCCCGGCCGATGCGGCAGCGGCGCTCGCAGCGCTCGATGTGTATTGCAGCGACGAAGGTGCGGCCTTGCGTGCGCGCCTGCGCGCGCACGTCGAGCGGCTGCGCCCTGGGCATCCCTCGCCCATCGTGCCGCTCATCCTGGGCGAGGACGCCGCCGCCCTCGATGCCGCCCGACGGCTGCGCGAGCGCGGCCTGTGGATTCCCGCGATCCGCCCTCCCACCGTGCCACCGGGGACGGCGCGCCTGCGGATCGCCCTGTCGGCGGCTCATACGGATGCCATGATCGACAGGCTGCTCGCGGCTCTCGACGAGCTGCAGCTCGCTCTCCCGACGGAGCGCCGATGACGCACGCATCGCAAGCGGCTCGCCCCGCGCGACTCATCGTCGTCGTCGGCACGGGGACCGGGGTCGGCAAGACCTGGGCCGCGGCCCGGCTGCTGACGTCGGCCAGGGCGCGGGGCCTGCATGTCGCGGCCCGCAAGCCCGTCCAGTCCTTCGAACCCGGGAGCGGCGCCACGGATGCCGAGTTGCTGGCGGCAGCCAGCGGCGAACACGCCGAGGCGGTCTGCCCGCGGCATCGCTGGTACGCCGTGCCCATGGCCCCGCCCATGGCCACGGAATGCCTCGGCCTGCCTGCCGTGTGGCTCGAGGATCTGGTTGCCGAGGTCGCCTGGCCGCAGGACGTCGACCTCGGGGTGCTCGAAACCGTCGGCGGCCTGAGGTCGCCGCTCGCGGAAGACGCGGACAGCTTCGACCTGCTGCGACGCTGCGCGCCGGACGAGGTGCTGCTCGTGGCCGATGCCGGTCTGGGCACCCTCAACTCGGTGCGCCTGGCCCTGGGTGTGCTGGCGCCGTACCGCACGACGGTGCTGCTGAACCGCTTCGACCCCAACGATGACCTGCAGCGGCGCAATCGCGACTGGCTGCGCAGCCGGGACGGTGTCGAGACCATCACGCGCGTCGAAGCGCTGCTCGATGGCATGCAAGACCAGGGGACACCGGGCGCGGCCGGATCGAGGGACGCGGGAATCTGACGGGACCCGGCCGGCCGACGCGGCCAAGCGCTTCGCGCCAGGCGTCGGCCCTGGCGGCCAAGTCCCGAGTTGCGAGTGGACTCTGCTCGGCGTTCGCAGGTCGTGAGCGGGCTTCTCCCGGCACGGCCCGCGGACCGGCCGGGCGGGCGCCCAAACGGCCGCCCGCCCCCGTAAACCGCCCAACGAGGGTCAGGAGGTCGCGGTCGCGCCCTTCAGCTCGGGGGCCTCATCATGCCCCGTCGGCGCCTGCCCGGATTCCGCATGATCGGGGCGGAGCTTGAGCAGCATCAGCAGGCCGGCGGCGATCAGCGAGCCGAGCCCCATGATCGCAGCCACCCATGGCAATGCGACCCCGCCTTCGAACAGGAAGCCGGCGATGATCGGCGCCAGCACCGATCCACCGCGACCGATGCCGATGGCGAACCCGGTCCCCGATGCGCGCGCATGGGTCGGGAAGCCCTGGGCGAAGATGGCGTACATGCCCACGATGCCCGCATTGCTGCAGAATCCGGCGATCGCGCAAATGAGCGCCACCAGCTGCAAATCCGGCGAGGTGCGCCCGAACACCGTCACCATCACGGCAGACAACAGCATCACGGTGATGGTGAGCGCCCTGACGCTGAACTTCTGGGTCAGCAGGCCGAGCACGGCGCCACCCAGGGCGCCGCCCACATTGGCCCACACCAGCACCCCCGCCGCCGCGCTCGCGGCGAAGCCCATGTCGACCACGATCTTGGGCACCCACTTCAACACGAAGTAGAACGTGGTGATATGGAAGAAATAGGCGGCGGTCAGGATCAGGGTGATGGCCACCAGGTTGGGCGAGAAGATATCCGTCCAGGAACGCTTGCGATTCTCGGCGGACACCGTCGGCAGGGCGACCGCGACCGTATGCCCCATCCGTGCGAGGGTTCGCTTGATCTTCTCGAGCGCGCCGGCAGGCTGACGCCGCGCCAGCCAATGCACCGATTCCGGCACCATGAAATAGACCAGGGGAATGAACGCGGCGGTGACGGCGGTCCCGAAGTAGAACACAGAACGCCAGTCGTAGACCTTCAGCAGCTGCCCGGCAATGATGCCGCCAATCACGGCGCCCACGGGATAGCCGATCGCCATGATGGAGACGCTCAGGTGACGGCGCTTGGCATTGGAGAACTCGGCCGCCACGGCGTTGATGGCGGCGAGCATGCCGCCGATGCCGAGCCCGGTGATCACCCGCCAGATCGACAGGTCGACGATGCTCTTGACGGTGGTCGCCATGAACATGCCGACGGTCATGACGGCGAGGCAGCCCAGGATGGTCGGGCGTCGGCCGATGCGATCGGCGAGGCCGCCGAGCAGCACCGAGCCGATGGCCATGCCGATGAGCTCCATCGACAGCACGATGCCGAGCGCGGCACGGTCTATGCCCCACTCGTCGGCAATGCCCGGGGAGGCGAAGCTGATGGACAATACGTCGAATCCATCCAACGCGTTCAAGCCGATGGTGATCGCCACGACGATGATCTGCAGACGCGTCATCGACGAATTGGCGATCACCTCACGCGGGTCGGCGTTCATAGGCTGATGTCATCCCCCCTGCATCGGGAAATACAAACTCGCGGCTCGCAGCTCGCGGCCGGGGGGCGAGGGTAGCATGCGTCCGGGCTTTCAGAAACGTCAAAATTCTTATAGCCGGCGCCACCAGAACGGCACCGCGGCGCAGCCGACGAGGGTCCAGGAGAGGGCATTGAGCCACTCCGCGGGCCGCGCAATCCAGGTGCCGAGGCCCACGAGCAGGCCGTACGTGGTCACGGCCACCAGCAGGATCGACAGGGCGCCGTGTCGCAGGGCGCGTCCGGGCTCGGCGGGATCGGCGCCCGCCGCGGCGGCGGTGGCCCGCCACATCCCCGGAGGCCGCACGCGCCGATAAAAGGCCTGCAAGGTTTGCGGGTCGGTCGCCGGCGCCAGCCAGGCCGTGGCGACCACGACGGCGCTCG
>QGUO01000410.1 GCA_003242495.1 Pseudomonadota bacterium
GCATGACGTGCCTGAATTGCGGCGATTCGAAGTGTGGGTGAGGTGGGCGTCCAGGCCGGGTGAAGCTGCCTTCCGGGCCGGGCATCGCTGCTGAAGAGCGACGCGTAGCATGGATTGTCCACGAAACCGGGGGAGGATCACCCCGACGCGACGGCGTTCTGGCATCGTGACGCGCAGTACAGCATGATGATCCAAGCCCACTGGACGGACCCCGCGCAAAGCGACGAGATCATCGGCTGGGCGCGCTCGACCTGGGCTGAGCTCGAGTCGCACACGAACGGGTTCTATGTGAACACGATCTCCGAGGACGATCCGCAGCGGCGGGTTCGCGGGACGTACGGCGATAACTATCCGCGGCTGGTCGCACTGAAGAATGCGTACGATCCGACGAACCTGTTCCGGCGCAACGCGAACATCGCGCCGACGGTCTGAGGGGTTCGATCCGCGGGCCGCACGGACCCGGTTCCGTGCACTCGGTCAAGGTTTCGCTCCGGAGATACACTCGCACTTCATGCGGTGCAGCTGATCTCGATCGTGCCGGCAGAACACTCGGGCCCCTGACGCGCACTTACATGTACGACGCTGCAGGCGCCGTCACGAGTGACCGCACGGGCTACCTTCACTGACGATGCCGGACGGCAGATGCCTACGGTCAGGCGTTCGGTTGGTCGTACGATAGGAACCTGATTAGCTCAACGTAGCGGAAGTGCACATGCCTTCCGCGCAGCGAGCTTGACCAAAAGGGTTCGCCCTCACGGTCTCCCCCGCAATGCGCCGTCGCTCAGCGTGACCTGATCCCCTGCAGGTCGCACATACACATACTCCGCTCGCCGATGGCGCGCAGCAGCGCGCGAAGCTTTCTGCTCCTACCCCTAGAGTCCTGACGAATCGATCGTCGTATACCACCCGAGCGGGTGCTGGCCCGCAGACATCGATCTCGTTGCAAAGCGCCCATCAACGCCTCGCGTCGTGCGTCATAGCAAAAAGTCGGTAGTCGAAAGAGCTGTGACGGATTGTTTGCAGCAATACGACATTCTGGCTACCGGCTATTTTCGCCAAACGACGACATGTTGGAGCGAGGCAGACAACAGTGTGGCAGGCAGGCCGCGGCGGGGGGACCGCTTGCGAGCAGCGTCGGGACGCGTTCCGGAGCAAGCACAGGTGTGAACGACCGTGAAAAACATCAAACACATTGCTTTCAGGCACATCCTCGGGGGACCCGCGATCGCCCTGGCAGGGCTGGCGGGAGCAGTTACGGAAGCTGCGGAGCAGCAGGGCCAGGTGCAGCAAGGTCAAGTGCAGCAGGCGCCGACTGACGTTCGCGGCGGCGCGGGTCGGGTGGAAGAAGTCATCGTCACGGCGCAGAGACGCTCGGAACGGCTTCAGGACGTACCGATTTCCATCTCCGTGCTCGGTGGCGACGATCTCGACCGGATCACGGCCGACGGCCTGACCGAGATCCTGAACCGGGTGCCGGGCGTGGCGACGACTGCCGCCTTGCAAGGCGGCGGCACCTTGCTGTCGATACGCGGCGTCGCAGCCGGCGGACCGCTCTTCAACGGCTCGAGCCCGATCGGCTACTACCTCGACGAGGTTCCTTTCGGCCTCGTGAAGACGGCCGTCGCGCCCGATTCCAACCCCTACGACCTGGACCGTCTCGAAGTGCTGCGCGGTCCGCAGGGGACCCTTTACGGCGCCAGCGCCCTCAATGGTGTCGTGCGCGTGCTCACGCACGATGCCGACGTCGATACCTTCGAGTTCAAGGCGCGCACCGCTTTGTCGACCACCAAAAACGGCGGCGAGAACTACCGGGGCGACATCGCGGTCAATGCGCCGATCGTTGCGCAAAAGCTTGCCGCGCGGGTGGTGCTCGGCTACGAGAACCTGAGCGGCTGGATCGACACGCCGGCCGCGCGCAATGTGAACGACTCGGAATTGCGCAACGCACGCCTGAAGATCAATGCGCAGCCGACCGAGCAGTTTTCCATCGGCGCGTCGGCATGGATCTCGCGCGCGGACTATGGCGCCCCGTCGGCCTCGAATGACGCCATGCTGCGTACCTCCATCGCCGACGAGTCCATCGAGACGGACTATGACGTGTACGGCCTGCACATCGGCTACGAGTTCGCCAACTTCTCCATCAGGAGCATCACGGGCTATCTGGACTATAGCAACGGCGGCGACCTGGATCTCCAGCCCCTGACGGGTGTACCCGGAACCTTGTTCACCGGCCTCGAATCCGAGGTGTTCTCGCAGGAGTTCCTGCTCAACTCCAAGTCCCAGGGGCCCTGGCGCTGGTCGCTCGGAGGCATCTATCGCGATGCCGAGGACAGGCTGTTGCAGGACTCTGCCGGCTTTCCGGTGCCCATCGACTTCAGCGACAAGTCGGAATCGTTCGCCGTCTTCGGCGAGCTGACCCGGACCTTCTTGGACAATCGGCTCGAGCTGACCGGTGGCCTGCGTTATTTCGAGGATGACGTCACGCAGATCGAGAACGTCCCGCAAAGCGGCAACCTGGCGGATCCTGTGATCATCAACAATGACACCTTCGACAAGGTGTCGCCGCGGCTGGTCCTGACGTGGCTTCCGAGCAGCAACACGACCGTTTATGCGTCCTATGCCCAAGGCTTCCGCAGCGGCTTCAACCAGAATGCGAACATCATCCGTCAGGCGCCGGAGTTTCCGCCGCTGGACGCGGACACCCTGAAGAACTATGAGCTGGGCACCAAAGGAACGCTGGCGGAGGGACGCTTCACCTACGAGGCCGCGGTCTATTACATCGACTGGGAGGATGTGCAGCAGACGATCAGCGTGGAAGTGAACGGTTTGCCGACCACGGTGCTGGTCAACGGAGAATCCGCGAGCGGCGCGGGATTCGAGTTCTCGATTGCCGCGCAGCCCATCGAGGCCTGGTTCCTGAGTCTCAGCTTCAGTTGGAATGATCTGACGTCCGACAGCTCGGTGGTGTCGGCGGGAGTCCCTCTGTTCGACAAGGGCGATCGCCTGAACTTCTCGCCCGAGTACACGGCGGGCGCCGCAACCGACTACCTCTTCCCCTTCGGCGACGGCCGCTACGAAGCCAAATTCTCGCTTTCCGCCAATTACATTTCCGAGCAGACCTATCGGAACGTGGCAGGCGATACCCGGTTCATCGAAGTGGGCGAGCCGCTGCTGATCGCGCGCGCCAGTCTGGCCATCGAATCGGTCAGCGGCTGGACCGCGACACTCTTCGTCGAGAATCTCAACGACGAGGACGATCCGGGCATCGGCCTGTTCAATGTTCCGGACTGGCCACAGAGAACGCGACCGCGAACCATCGGCCTGCAGCTCGAATACCGCATGTGATGGACGCCACCCTGACGAGCGACCGTCCCGTCGCGCTCTTCATCGACGGGAGGCTGTCGGCATCACATGATGAGGCGACGGCCGAGGTGACGGACCCTTCGACCGGCCGGCCCTGCTGTGAAATTCCGGTCGGCTGCGATGCAGACGTAAATCGTGCGGTCGGGGCGGCGCGCCGCGCGTTCGACGCCGGCGTCTGGAGCGAGGCGGCGCCGTCGTTCAGGAAGCGCGCCCTGCATCGTCTCGCCGACCTCATGGCTGCCGAGGCGGACGCCCTCGATGCGCTCGATGCCGGCGAAATGGGCAAGCCGGTGAGGGAGCGATTCTGTAACGCGGTCG
>QGUO01000411.1 GCA_003242495.1 Pseudomonadota bacterium
ATCCGGCAGGCCGCGCGGAGGGTAATCACTGGGGCGCCGCGCTCACGCTGCTGATGACCAGCGCGCGGTCGCCCTATCACTTCTCGCTGCATGCCAGCGACCCCAGGGATCGCGATGGCGGCAGCCGCAAAGATACCGGCCACACCTTCATTTGCGGTCCGACGGGCTCCGGCAAGACCGTATTCATCGGTTTCCTGGTCGCCATGCTGGAGCGTCGCGGTGCGACGCAGGTCATCTTCGACAAGGACCGGGGGCTGGAGATCCTGGTGCGCGCCTTGGGTGGGGAATACCTGCCCCTCGCCAACGGCGTGCCGACCGGTTTCAATCCGCTGCAGCTGCCGGCCTCGCCGGAGAACGTCGAGTTCCTGAAGAGCTGGCTGCGCATGCTGGTGCGGCCGGCGCCCGATGCCACACTGACGGTGCGCGAGCAGGCCGATCTCGATCAGGCGCTGCGCGGCACGCTGGCGCTCGATCCGCCCGACCGGCGCTTGTCGCGACTGCTCGAGTTCCTCGACGCCACGGATCGTGAGGGGGTGTACGCGCGGCTGGCGCGCTGGTGCGCCGGCGAGCGGGGCGATTACGCCTGGGTTTTCGACAACGCGGCCGACTCGGTCGTGCCGCGCCTGAGTGGACCGCTGGTGGTCGGCTTCGACGTCACGGACCTGCTGGATCACGAGCTGGTGCGCGCGCCGGCCACGTTCTACCTGTTCCACCTGGTGCGGCGGCTGCTCGATGGTCGCCGGCTGGTGTGCTGGATGGATGAGTTCTGGCGGCTGCTCGACGATCCGGCGTTCGAAAGCTTCGCCAAGGACGGACCCAAGACCTGGCGCAAGCTGAACGGCGTCATGTGTCTGGCGACGCAGAGCGCCAGCGACGTGCTCGACAGCCCCATCAGCCGCACCATCGTCGAACAGACTCCGACCAAGCTGTTCTTTCCCAACGACAACGCCAGTGCGGAGGACCATATTGCGGGATTCGGGCTCACCGAACGTGAGTTCCATCTGGTCAAGGAGCGGCTCGAGCCCGGATCCCGCACCTTCCTGGTCAAGCAGGGCCATCACAGCGTGGTGTGCCAGCTCGATCTGAAAGGCTTCGACGGCGAGCTGGCCGTGATCTCCGGGCGTGCCCGCGAGATCGAGCGCATGCACCGGCTGAGGGCCGAGAAAGGTCCCGCTCCCGGGGACTGGCTGCCCGCATTCATGAACTCGGACAGAGGGAGTTGAGAACCATGTCATCCAGGGATGGCCATCGCTTCAGCAGTGCATCGCCGCAAGGGGAGCGTGCCGGTACCAGCGCGCGTCCGGCCAAGACTCGACGGTCCGGACGTAAGCGGATGGGCGCGTGGGTGCAAGTCGCGGCGGGGCTGACGGTCCTCGCCGTCGTTCCCATGGCCCATGCCCAATACCCCGTGATCGACGCGGCGGCCGTGGCTCAGCTGGTGACGCAGCTGCGCACGCTGCAGGAGCAACTCGTGACGGCCCGCGAGCAGTTGCTGCGCGCGCAAGCCCAGCTCGATGCCATGACGGGGTCGCGAGGCATGGGGGCGCTGCTGTCGGGCACGACGCGCAACTACCTGCCATCCACCTGGGCCGAGCTCCAGAGTGTGCGGCAGGGGATGGAGGGCCCGCACGCTGCGCTGTCCCGGGCGGTGCGCCACGCGGTGCAGGCCAATGCCGTGCTGTCGGAACAGGAGCTGGCGAAATTGTCGGGGCGTGAACGCCAGCTCCATGGCGCGGCGCGCGACGCCGCCGCATTGCTCGAAGTCCTGGCCGGCGAGGCGCTGGCGAACACCAGCAGCCGCTTCGCGGCCGTCCAGCAGTTGATCGAGGCCATTGGCGCGGCGGGCGATCAGAAAGCCATCCTGGAGCTGCAGGCGCGAATCGCGGCGGAGCAGGGCATGCTGCAGAACGAGCAGACCAAGCTCGAGGTGCTGTACCGGGCCGCGCAGGCGCAGGAATGGGCGCGACGCCAGCAGCTTCGGGAAGCGATCGTGGCCGGCCATGGTCGCTTCGGCGAGCGGTTCCAGCCGCGGCCGCCGGCGCAGCGGCCGTGAGCGGAACGCTCCGCGGCGACGGCTGCCGCCCCCGCATGCGGTATGACCACTTTCACACGGAATGCGATCGTGGGGCTTTTTCAAACCTTCTGGACCTGGCTCAACGCGCAGCTTGCCGTGTACGTCGGCGAGAACACCGCACGGGTGGCTGCGGCACTGGAACCGGCCATCGTCACCCTCGGCACGGTGTATGTCATGGCCTGGGGCTGCCTGCACCTCATCGGCGCCATCGAAGAGCCGTTCATGGCCGGCTTGAAGCGTATCGCGACGATTGCGCTGATCCTCGGCGTGGCGCTGCGGCTGTGGCTCTACAACACGCTCATCGTCGACACCTTCTATCGGGCGCCCTCGGAGTTCGCGGCCGTGGTGGTGGGCGTGGCCGATCCGGTGACGACCATCGACGCCATTTGGGAGCGCGGCGGTTCGGTGGCGGGCCTGTTGTGGGACCGCGCCGCCTCCTTCATCGGTGACTTCGGCTATTACCTTGCAGGGCTGGCCGTGTGGCTGCTCACCGGGTTGCTGTGCGTCTACACGATGTTCCTGGTGGCGCTCTCGGGGATCGCGTTGTCGGTGCTGCTGGCGCTCGGACCATTGTTCATCGCCATGCTGTTCTTTGCAGGGACGCGCCGCCTGTTCCATGCCTGGCTGGCGCAATTGACCAACTATGCGCTCATCACCATCCTCACCGTAATGGTCGCGGCGCTGCTGCTGCAGATCATCGAAGCCTACGCCGAGCAGACGGCCGCGCGCGGGGCCGCCATTCTCACCGTGGATGCGCTCAACATGATCTTGATGTGCGGGCTGGTGCTGTTGCTCATGCGCCAGGTCATGCCGATTGCGGCCTCGCTCGCGCACGGCGTGGCGCTCAGCAGTTTCGGCAGCGTGAGCCGTGCCGCGATGTGGAGCCTGCGGCAGGCGGGCGCGGCGCTGGGTCAGGGAGCGCGGGGCGCCGCGCAAGGCGCCGATGCATTGCGACCGGCGGCGCACGGCGCGGGTGTGGTGCTGGTGCCTCGTCCCGGAGGCTGAAAAGCGCTGTGCACCGCGCTCCGGTGGGCCGCCGCGCCCGCGCACCGCACTCAGCGGCGCAGCTCGGGCGATGTCGAGCGTGGAACGATGCCCGAACGGATGTGCGCAACGAGCAGGAGAGCTCATGAAAGTACTGTGGGTCATCGGCGTGCTGGTCCTGGCAAGCGGCTGCGCCTCGCACGAGGTGCGCTGCCACGGACGGCTCGAGCCGATCAATGCGCCGATCGAAGGCGCGCCGCCGCAGACTCGCGGCGATGAGCCCGTCGGGTGCGGGTCATGAGCGTGGCCGCGGGCCGCGCCGCGCCCTTGCCGAAGGAGCCGCAGGGGGCGGCGGGCAGTGAACTCGAGTACTTCCGCGAAGCGGCGTCCTGGGACGCCGACAGGATGGCGCAGACCGAACGCGCCGCGCGCATCGCGTGGCGCGTGGCGGCAGCCGGATGGATCTGTGCGTTGACGTGCGCTGTGGCACTGCTGTTGCTGATGCCGCTCAAGCACGTCGAGCCGTTCGTGATCCGCGTCGACAACACGACCGGCGTGGTCGACGTGGTACCCGCGTTCGGACCGGGCGCCACGGTCGACGAACTCGTCACGCG
>QGUO01000027.1 GCA_003242495.1 Pseudomonadota bacterium
AGAATCCGGGGCGCTATGCGGATGCGGCCGTGCAGGGCATTCGCGAGATGCTGGGCCTCGACGCCGACCAGCCCATCCCCTCCGACATCGTCGCGGCGGTGAAAATGGGCACCACGGTCGCCACCAATGCGCTGCTCGAGCGCAAGGGCGATCGCACCGTGCTCGCGATCACCGCCGGGTTCGGCGATGCGCTGCGCATCGGCTGGCAGCATCGACCCAAGCTGTTCGCCCGGCGCATCGAGCTGCCGAGCATGCTCTACGAGACGGTCGTCGAGATCGACGAGCGCATCGGTGCGCGTGGCGAGATCGTGCGTCCGCTCGACCTGGCGGCGGCGGAACGGCAGCTGCGCGCCGCGCTGGAACGGGGCATCCGCGCCTGCGCCATCGTGCTCATGCACGGCTACCGGTATCCCGCGCACGAGCGCGCGCTCGCCGAGCTGGCGCACCGGCTCGGCTTTTCCCAGGTCTCCGTCTCCCATCAGGTCGTGCCGCTCATGAAGCTGGTCTCGCGCGGCGACACCACCGTGGCCGATGCCTATCTGTCGCCGGTCCTGCGCCGCTACGTGCAAAGCGTGGCGCAGGCGCTGCCCGGCATCGACCTGCAGTTCATGCAATCCTCGGGCGGGCTGAGCGCCGCCCATGCCTTCCAAGGCAAGGATGCGATCCTCTCCGGCCCGGCGGGCGGCGTCATCGGCGCGGTGCGCGCGGCCGAGCGCGCAGGATTCGAGCGCATCATCGGCTTCGACATGGGCGGCACCTCGACCGACGTGACGCACTATGCGGGCGATTACGAGCGCACCTTCGACACCGAGGTCAGCGGCGTGCGCCTGCGCGCGCCGATGCTGCAAATCCATACCGTGGCGGCCGGCGGCGGCTCGATTTGCCGCTTCGACGGGGTGCGTCTGCGGGTCGGGCCGGAATCGGCGGGCGCGGATCCGGGACCGGCGGCCTATCGCCGCGGCGGGCCGCTGACCCTGACCGACTGCCAGGTGGCGCTCGGCCGCATCCAGCCGGAGTTCTTCCCCCATGTGTTCGGGCCCACGGGGAACCAACCGCTCGACGCGCAGGCGGTGCAGGCACGATTGATGGCGTTGACCCAAGCCATCGAGGCGGCCGGCGCCACGCGGCGCACGCCCGAGGAGGTGGCCGGCGGCTGCATCCGCATCGCCGTGGAGAACATGGCCAACGCCATCAAGAAAATCTCCGTGCAACGCGGTCACGACGTCACCGCGTACACCCTGGTGTGCTTCGGCGGCGCCGCCGGCCAGCATGCCTGCCCGGTGGCCGATGCGCTGGGGATGAAGACCGTGCTCATCCATCCGCTCGCGGGCGTGCTGTCGGCCTACGGGATCGGGGTGGCGGACTTGAACACGATCCGCCAGCAAGCCGTCGAGGAGGCGCTCGAGCCGGCGGCCATGCCCCGGTTCGCCGCCACGCTGCACGCGCTCGAGCAGCAGGCGCGCACGCACCTGGCGGCGCAGGGCGTGCCGCTCGAGCGCATTCGCACCCGATGTCAGGCGGCGCTCAAGTACGAAGGCACCGACAGCACGCTGCAGCTGGACTTCCCCGAGGATGCGCCCGACGCCTGCGCCGGCCTGAGCGCGACGTTCGAGGCCGAGTACCGCAAGCGCTACGGTTTTCTCATGCCCGGCCGACGGCTGATCGTCGAGTCGCTGTCGGCGGAAGCGCGCGGCTCGGCCGCGGCGCTCGACGAGGGCGTGCCGCAGCACCCGCCGCGCGCGGCCCCGCTGACGTCGCTGACCTCGCGACCGGTCTGGTTCGCGGGACGCTGGCGCGACACCCCGTTCTTCGAGCGCCGCGCGCTGCGGCCCGAAGACCGCATCGAGGGGCCGGCCGTGATCCTGGAGTCCAACACCACCGTGGTCATCGAGCCGGGCTGGCGCGCCCGGGTGACGACGCTCGATCACCTGGTGCTGGAGCGGATCGAAGCGCCGCGCGCGATGGCGCACGAGGTCGGCGCGCACAGCGCCGCGACGGCCGACCCGGTGCTGGTCGAGGTGTTCAACAATCTGTTCATGTCCATCGCCGAGCAGATGGGCGTGATGCTGGCGAACACGGCGTACTCGGTGAACATCAAGGAGCGGCTCGACTTCTCCTGCGCCGTGTTCGACGGCGAAGCACAGCTGGTGGCCAATGCGCCGCACATGCCGGTGCATCTCGGTTCCATGAGCGAGTCGGTGCAGGAGGTCGTGCGCCGGCAGGGCGCCCGCATGCAACCCGGCGATGTCTATGCGCTCAATGCCCCGTATGCCGGCGGCACGCACCTGCCGGACATCACCGTGGTCATGCCCGTCTTTCTCGCGGAGGCGCGCCCGGGCACGGCGCCGTCCGCGGTGCACGCCCAGCCGCAGTTCTATGTCGCGGCCCGCGGACATCACGCCGACATCGGCGGGCGCACGCCGGGCTCCATGCCCTGCGACTCCAGGCACATCGACGAGGAGGGCGTCCTGCTCGATTGTGTGCAGATCGTGCGCGAGGGCAGATTCCTGGAGGAGACATTGCGCGCGGCGCTGTGCGCCGGACCCTGGCCGGCGCGCAACGTGGCGCAGAATCTCGCCGATCTGCGCGCGCAGGTGGCCGCCTGTCGCAAGGGGGCCGCCGAGATCGAGAACATGGTGGCGCAGTTCGGCGCGGCGACCGTGCACGCCTACATGGGGCATGTGCAGGACAACGCGGAACGGGCAGTGCGGCGTGCCATCGGCGCGCTGGCGGACGGCGAATTCGAGTATGCCCTCGACAACGGCTCGAAAGTGCGCGTCGCGGTGCGCATCGATGCGGCGCGCCGTGAGGCGCACATCGACTTCAGCGGCACGAGCCCGCAACAGGCCAACAACTTCAACGCGCCGCTCGCCGTGACACGCGCCGCCGTGCTGTATGTGTTTCGTACCCTGGTGGATGAGGACATCCCCATGAACGCCGGCTGCATGCGACCGCTGCGGATCCATGTGCCGGAAGGCTCGATGCTCAATCCGCGCTGGCCCGCGGCGGTGGTGGCCGGCAATGTCGAGACCTCGCAGGTCGTCACCGATTGTCTGTATGGGGCGCTCGGCGTGCTCGCCGCCAGCCAGGGCACCATGAACAATTTCACCTTCGGCAATGCGCGCCACCAGTACTACGAGACGTTGTGCGGGGGCTCGGGCGCGGGACCGGACTTCGATGGCTGCGACGCCGTGCAGACCCACATGACCAACTCGCGGCTCACCGATCCGGAGGTGCTGGAGTGGCGCCTGCCGGTGCGGCTCGAGTCGTTTCGGATCCGGCGCGGCTCCGGCGGGCGCGGCCGGCAACGCGGCGGCGACGGGGTGGAGCGGCGCATCCGGTTCCTCGAGCCGATGACGGCGGTCATCCTGGCCAACCGTCGCGTGGTGGCGCCCTTTGGGCTGGCGGGCGGCGCCCCGGGCGCGCCCGGACGCAACTGGATCGAGCGCGCGAACGGAACCATCGAAACCTTCGGTGCGACCCACGAGGCACCGATGCAGCCGGGCGACGTCTTCGTGATCGCCACACCGGGAGGTGGTGGCTTCGGCGCCTGAGGGGCCGGCGCAGGCCGGCGCTGCCGCCAGGAACCATGCAGCCGCGCAAGGCATGGCACGGCCGGGCTCGTCAGGGGCGTTTGCAGGACGCCGCCCCATGCAGTAAAGAAGCGTAGTCACTCGCCCGCCCGGACGGGCGTCGCTCGAGCCGTTTGCCCATCGGCGGTCGACACAGAGAGCAGCAGGTCATGGCCGAACCCTTCGCCCCGTGCGGCGTCATCACCATCACCACCGACTTCGGCCATCAGGGGCCCTTCGTGGCCACCATGAAGGGACAGATCCTGGTGCGCTTCCCCGGCGCGCGGATCATCGACATGACCCACGAAGTGCCGGTGTACTGGCCGGCCGAGGCGGGCTTCTGGCTGGCGCGCGCCTACACATATTTCCCGGCCGGCTCGGTGCATGTCGGGGTGGTGGATCCGGGGGTGGGCACGCTGCGCGACATCGTGGCCGTGCAGGTGGCGGGCCATGTCTTCCTGGCGCCCGACAACGGGCTGCTGGCGCCCGTGGTGGCCGCGGCCCAAGGCGCGCTCATTCATCGGCTCGATCTGGAGGCCGCGCGCCGCGCATTCGCGCTCCGCACGCCGAGCGCGACCTTCCACGGCCGGGACATTTTTGCGCCGCTGGCGGCCGAGCTGGCCGCCGGACGGGCGCGCCTCGCCGATCTCGGTCCACCGGTCACCGAGCTGGTGCCGTCATGGGTGGACGATCCCGTGGTGAGCGCCGAGCGGGTCTGCGGCGTCGTCATCACCATCGATCATTTCGGCAACTTGATCACCAACATCGATGCCGAGCACATCCGGCGTTTCCACCGTCCGGTCGTCAGAACCGGCGGACATGCCTTTTCGGTCCGACGCACCTACGCGGACGTGCGCCCCGGAGAGTACCTGGCGTTGATCAATTCCTTCGGCGTGTTGGAGATCGCGCGCGCCGAGCAAAGCGCGGCCGACGGACTGGGTCTCGAGCGTGGCGCGCCCGTCACTGTGGCGGAGGTGTGAGCGGCGAGCCGCCCGGGCCGCCTGACCGTGACCCGGCCGGGACGGCGGCCCGGCAGGGGAGGGCAGCGAGCGCGGCGGACGCGCGAACGCCATGTGCTCGACAACGAGTCGCGCGCGGGGCGCGCGGTCATGCCGCCGGCTCGAGCGCGGACGCCTCGTCCCGGGTAGAGCCCGCACCCGGATGTCGGTGCAATTCCGGGTGCGCGATTGCGCTGGAACCTGAACCTCGGGGCCGCTCAGGGCGGTCGAGCGGCTCGTGGATCGCCCATTGAGGGTCGCGGCCGAAACCCCCATGTGCTGCCCATTGAAAACGGCCGCGCATCGTATATAGTCCGCAGGTTTCCAATTCAACCGCGAATCGATGTGATTGATTTTATTAGGGTTTCCCAGGAATGACCATGGTGGAGAGAGACGACGATCATTTCGATCTCGATGATGACTTCGCCGCCGACAGCGACGAGGACCACAATTACGAGCGCTTCATCGAGAAAGTCGACCGCCGTGCCCGCCCCGGCGCTGCGCCTGCCAAAAAAGGCAAAGCCGCCTGGAGCAAACTCGAGGATGTGCTCGCCGAACGTCGCCTGCAACGGCAGCTGAGCGACTACTTCGACGAAGAATGAAGCCGGCGGCGCGGCCGCCCGCGATCGTTGGGCGCCGCGCCCGCCCTCTGGTTTTCTTTTCCGGCCCGGCGAGGACCGCCGGCCTTCCCAACCGGGTCCCGACCCGGCACACCAGTCTCCTTTCAAATGGGATTCACAAATGACGATGGCTGATTCCACGCCGGCCACCTCGCCCTGGGTGGTCCTCAAGTTCGGCGGCTCGAGCGTCTCTTCGGTCGACAACTGGAAAAACATCGCGGCGGTGCTGCACGACCGGATTGCGCAGGGCCTGCGTCCGGTGGTGGTGCACTCGGCCCTCTCGGGGATCACCGACCTGCTCGAGCAATTGCTGGCGCGCGCACACGAGGACGCGTGGCAGCCCGTGATGGACCAGATCGAGCAACGCCATCGTGACCTCGCGCGCGAGCTCGGCGTGCAGCCGAGCGAGCTGCTCGAGGAGCAGTTCCGGCGCCTGCGGCAGATCGCCGCGGGCATCGCCCTGGTCGGCGAAGTGAGCGAACGCCTGCGCGCGCGCGTGATGGCGCAGGGCGAACTGATGTCCACGCAGCTCGGCGCGGCCTTCCTCGCCTCACAGGGATTGAAGGTGGAGTGGGTCGATGCGCGCAAGGTGCTCAAGGCCGAGCAGCGGCGCAATGCCACCACCCGCGCGAGCTGGCTGTCGGCAACCTGCAACTTCCAGCCCGACCGCGAGCTGCAGCAGCGCTGGTCGACGGACGGCATGGTGTGGATCACGCAGGGCTTCATCGCGAGCGACGAGCGCGGCGATACCGTGCTGCTCGGACGCGGCGGCTCGGACACCTCGGCAAGCTATTTCGCCGGCAAGCTGCAGGCGCGACGCCTGGAGATCTGGAGCGACGTGCCCGGCATGTTCAGCGCCAATCCGCGCACCGTGCCCGCGGCACGGCTGCTGCGCACGCTCGAGTACGACGAGGCGCAGGAAATCGCCAGCAGCGGCGCCAAGGTGCTGCACCCCCGCTGCATCATGCCCGTGAAGCAGCTCGGCATTCCCTTGTACCTGTTCGCCACGCAGACGCCGACGCTCGAGGGCACGGTCATCACCGCCCAGGGCGGCACGGGCGCCGCGCAGGTGAAGGCGGTGACCATCAAAAAGAACATCACGCTGGTGTCCATGGAAACCGTCGGCATGTGGCATTCGGTGGGCTTTCTGGCCGACGCCTTCCAGGTCTTCAAGCAGCACGGGCTGTCGGTCGACCTGGTCTCGACCTCCGAGACCAGCGTGACCGTCTCGCTCGATCCGGCGGCGAATGCGCTCGACCAGGCGGCGCTCGATGCGCTGGTGGAGGATCTGGGCAAGATGTGCCGCGTGCAGGTGATCGGCCCATGCGCCGCCGTGAGCCTGGTCGGGCGCAATATCCGCGCCATCCTGCACCGCCTCGGCGAGGCGCTCGAGCTGTTCGAGGAACACAAGATCTACCTCGTCACCCAGGCCGCCAACGACCTCAACATCACCTTCGTGATCGACGAGGAGCAGGGTGATCGGCTGGTGGCCCGGTTGCACGAGATCGCGATCCGCAACACGGCCACCGCCCGCGTGCTCGGACCGACCTGGGAGGAGCTGTACGGTCCGCCCGTGCAGGCGCCGAACGGCGCAGGACAGTGGTGGCAGGCGCGGCGCGCCGAGCTGCTCGAGCTGGGACGCGAGCATGGCGCGGCGTTCGTCTACGACCGGGCGAGCCTGCGCGCCCGGGCCCAGGCGTTGAAGTCCCTCGCCGCCGTCGACACCGTGCTGTATTCGCTCAAGGCCAACTGGCATCCGGAGATCCTCCGGGTCTTGCACGAGGAGGGCCTGGGCTTCGAGTGCGTCTCGCAGCAGGAGGTCGAGCATGTGCTGCGCACACTGCCCGACATCGACCGGCGCAAGATCCTGTTCACGCCCAACTTCGCACCGCGCGCGGAGTATGCCTGGGCGGTCGGGCAGGGGATCTGGACCACGCTCGACAACCTGCATCCGCTCAGGCACTGGCCGGAGCTGTTCAAGGACCGGGAGATCTTCCTGCGCATCGACACCGGTTATGGCCGCGGACACCACGACAAGGTGCGTACCGCCGGCGTGCATTCGAAGTTCGGCATTCCGCTGTTCGAGCTCGACGAGCTCGAGCGCCTGGTGCGCGCCTCGGGCGCCAAGGTGGTGGGCCTGCATGCGCACACGGGCAGCGGGGTGTTCACGGTGCAGAACTGGGTGTCGGTGGGCGAGACGCTCACCGCGCTCACGGAGCGCTTCAAGGACGTGCGCATCGTCGACCTGGGCGGCGGGCTCGGCGTGCCGGAGCGGCTCGGTCAGCCCGGCGTGGAGCTCGATTCGTTCGCCGCTGCGCTGGGCGCGCTCGCGGCCCGGCATCCGAACATCGCGTTGTGGATCGAGCCGGGGCGCTTCCTGGTCGCCGAGGCCGGCGTGCTACTGGCGCAGGTCACGCAGCTCAAGGGCAAGGGAGACGTGCACTACGTGGGCGTCGCCACCGGCATGAACTCGCTGATCCGTCCTGCGCTCTATGGCTCGCACCACGAGATCTTCAATTTGACGCGGCTCGACGAGCCGGCCACCGAATCGGTCAACGTGGTCGGTCCGATCTGCGAGTCCGGCGATCAGCTGGGCGCAGACCGTTTGCTGCCGGCCACACAGGAAGGCGACGTGCTGCTGATCGCCACCGCCGGCGCCTACGGACGCTCCATGAGCTCGCATTACAACCTGCGCGCGCCGGCGCCGGAGTTCGTGATCTGAGACGGTGGGCGCGGGCGGACCCTCCGCCCGCACCCCGACCGGGGCGTCACCAGGGCTGATCGCGCCCGTCGTTCTGCAGGAAGCGGCCGCTGTCCTCGGGCGTGAGCCGGTCGATGGTCGCGACCATCTTGCCGACCGCCTCCTCGGGCGGCACCATGCCCGCGAGCTTCAGGTTACCGAAGCTCTCCACCTGCACCCCGCCTGGATGGAACATTGCCACCGTGATGCCCTCGTCGGCGAACTCGACGGCGAGCAGGCGCATCGCGCTGTTCAGCGCGGCCTTGCTGATTCGATACCAGTAATGGTCGGCCGAGCGCGGCGGCAGCGAGACCATGCCCGCCGCAGAGCTGATGGCGATGACCTTCTTCAAGCGGCCCGCCCGGATGTGCTCGATGAACGCCTCGGTGATCTTGAGCGGCCCGGCGACATTGGTGCGCATGAACCGATCGAAGTGCTCGTAGTCGAGCGTGCCGAACATCTGCCCGGCATTGCCCTCGGGATCGTTGATCGGCGCGAACCGAATCAGCGCAGCGTTGTGCAACAGCAGGTCGATGGGCTCGCCGTCGAGCTTGGCGGCCAGCGCCTCGATCTGCCCATGATCGGTCACATCCATGCGCTCCACCCGCACCTTGGGATACTCGCGCGCGAGCCTGGCCAGGGTCTCGGGTGTGTTCTCGCGCCGATGCGTGGCAATGACCTGCCAGCCGCGCGCCGCATACTGCCTGGCGAACTCCAGGCCGATTCCCTGGTTCGAGCCGGTGATCAGCACGGTCTCGGCGCCGGCCGGGCCCGCTGCGATCGCGAAGATGCAGGCGAGCAGGCTCGCCAGGCGACACTTGGCTGAATGCATGTCGATCCCCCCTGTCTGTGCTCGTCGATCGTCGAGCGCGCCCAAGCATAGGGCATCTTCCCACCCCTGATCAGGAACTTCGTACGTCATCGAGCGTTTCGCCGCAGATGAAACGTCCATGCCTTCGCCGCTTGCCGGCCGCCTTCACCGTCATGCTGTTCGCCTGTTGCATCGCTGCGCCGAGCGGCGCGCAGCAGCCCGCCGACCCGCCACCGGCTGCTGCGGGTCGCGCGCCCGCGCGGGTGCAGATCGGGCCGCAGGAGCGCCAGGTGTTCGACCACGTCGTAGGACGCGCCAAGGATCTGGCGGCCCGGCCGTACCAGCCGCCCGGCAGCGACCTGCCGCCGCCGCTGCGCGACATGACCTATGACCAGCATCGCTCCATCCGCTTTCGCACCGACCAGGCCTTGTGGCGCGGGGAGGCGCCCTTCGAGATCCAGTTCTTCCACCCGGGATTCCTGTTCCGCGAGCCGGTCACCGTGAACATCATCCGGCAGGGCAAGGCGAGCAAGCTGCCGTTCGATGTGCGCATGTTCCGCTACGACAACGAGGCGGCGCCGCTCGAGCAACACGCGCATAGCGATCTGGGCTTTGCCGGCTTTCGCATCCACTATCCCCTCAACAAGCCGGACGTCATGGACGAGGTGATGGTGTTCCTCGGCGCCTCGTACTTCCGCCTCATCGGGCCCGGCCAGGCGTACGGCCTGTCGGCGCGCGGCCTGGCGGTGGACACGGCCTCTCCCGAGGGAGAGGAGTTTCCGGCGTTCCGCGAGTTCTGGCTGGTCGAGCCCGGTGCCGACGCCCGGACCCTCACCCTGTTCGCGCTGCTCGACAGTCCCTCGGTGAGCGGCGCCTATCGGTTCGATCTCACGCCGGGCGATTCGACCGTGGTGGACGTCGAGGCGCACATCTTCGCCCGCACGGACATCGACAAGGTCGGCATCGCGCCGCTCACCAGCATGTTCCATCACAGCGGCAACACCATGCGCTTCGCGGACGATTACCGTCCGCAGGTGCACGACTCGGACGGCTTGCAGATGCTCACCGCGGCGGGCGAATGGATCTGGCGCCCGCTCAAGAACCCGCGTTCGCTGCGGGTGACGGCGCTCGTGGACCGCAATCCGCGCGGCTTCGGTCTCGCGCAGCGCGAGCGGAGATTCGAGGGCTATCTCGATCTCGAAGCGAACTATCACCATCGCCCGAGCCACTGGGTCGAGCCGGTGGAAGGCGACTGGGAGGGCGGGCACGTGGAGCTCGTGGAGATTCCCACGGATTCGGAGACCAACGACAACATCGTGGCCTACTGGGTGCCCGACGAGCCGTTCACCCGGGGCGACGTGCGCCAGTTCCGCTATCGACTGTCGACCTACGGCTCGCTGTTGCCCCAGCAGGAGGTGGCGCACGTGGTGCGCACGCGCATCGGCTGGGGCGCGGTGCCCGGCGCCCCCAATCCGCCGCCGCGCAGCGTCCGGCAATTCGTGGTGGATTTCGCAGGCGGCGAGCTGTCCGGCCTCGATGAGAGCCGCCCGGTGGAGGCACGGCTCGATGCCGCGGGCGGCGAGGCCTACGACGTTCTCGTCCACCGCCTGCCGGAGGGGCAGGGATGGCGTGTGGCGTTCAAGCTGAGGCCCGAGGGCGATACGCCGAGCGACATGCGCCTGTTTCTCGAGCTCGATGGCAGGCGTCTCAGCGAGACCTGGAGCTACGTCTGGTATCCCGAGGACATCGGGAGCTGAGGCAGGGATGCCGCGCACGGGGTGCGGCGGCTCGTCACCCACGAGCGACGAGCGCGTGGCAGGAAGCCGTCCGGCGCCGCGAGCATCGCGCCGCGCGCGGGCTGCCGCGCCACGCCGGGTGTGTGGCCGGTGACCTGACCCGGGGCGGCCGGGCCGGGTCCTGCGCCCAGGTCTCGTGCCGCTAGCGGGCGGCCGTCCTGGCCGCGATGAGCTTCTCGAGCAGGGCGGCCGTCTCCGGACGCGGCTCGGGCGTGCCCCGGAAAAAGCGTGAGGCGCTTGCGCCGACCTTGCCCCGGGCGGCATCGAGCGGCGTGATGCCGTCGTGATCCCTGGCGAGCAGATTGGCGCCGTTGTCCGCCAGGAACTGGACGAACTCGCTCCAGCCCCACTGTGCGGCGCCATGCAGCGCCGTCTGGCCGTTGTTACGCACCGCGTCGATGTTGGCCCCGGCGTCGAGCAGCAGGCGCGCCGCCTCGATGGATCGTTGCTCGTTACGGAAGCGAGCGCGGGTATCGATGGTCGTGGAGCCGACGCCCGCCGCGGCCATGAGCGGGGTGATGCCGAGCGAGTTCGGCAGGTCCACATAGGCGCCGTGCGCCAGCAGCAGACGAATGGCTTCGATGTCACCGGCCTTGGCGGCGCGGATGAGCGGCGTGGTGCCGATGGTGAGCATGCTGTCGGCGCCGCGGTCCTGGCCGAGCGAGCGATAGGGCGGGAAAAGCTTGAGCTGCATGTTCGGGTTGGCGCCCGCTTCGAGCAGCATCTCCATCACCTGCAAGGGCGTGGTCTGGTCGGCCGACGGGCGGTCCGGGCGGCCGCCATGCGGCACGGTGTGGTAGTCGACGGTCGCGTACAGCGGCGCACGTCCCCAGGTATCCCACTTGTTGGGATTCGCGCCCGCCTCGATGAGATAGGCCGCCACGTCCCAGCGCGCGTTCAAGGTGGCCATGAGCAAAGGACTGATGTTGTCTGGATCGGCCATGTCGATGTCGGCGCCGCCCTCGACGAGGGCGCGGGCGCATTCCACGCAGCCTTCGCGGGCGGCGAACAACAGGGCCGTGAGGCCGCCCGAGGGACGGTTCTGGGCGCGCGGCTCGGCCGTGACCTTGCGCGGCCATTCGCGGATCGCCGAGCGCGCGTTCACCTCGGCGCCTTGCTCGATGAGGAATTTCACCATCTGCGGGCGGCTTTGCGCCGCTGCCCACATGAGCGCGGTCTGGCCACGCCACTGCTCGCGCGCGTTGACGTTCGCACCCCGCTCGACCAGCACGCGTGCGGCGTCCACACGGTCGGTGCGCGCCACGGTCATGAGCGCCGTCTGGCCTTCGCGGTTCGGGGATTCGACGTCCGCACCGGCCTTGAGCAGGGCCCTGAGCAGCGCCGCATCGGCGCGCTCGGCGGCTTCGGACATGGGCGTCGCCCCATAATCGTTCTTGGCGTTCACGTCCGCGCCGGCGCGGATCAGCCGCTCGACCAGCTTCAGATCGCCGTGATGGGCGGCCCAGTGCAGGGCGGTGGTGCCGTCCGGCATGCGTTCGTTCACGTCGGCGCGACGCTTGATGAAGGCGAGCGCAGCCTCGGTGTTGCCGGCGCGCGCCGCCTGCAGGAGGGAGTCGGCGGGCTGCCCGGCGGCGCCCGGCGCGCCCATGGCGAGTTGCCAAGACAACAGCAGGGTGGCTGCAGCGAAAACGATGGGCTTGCTCACTGAGGACTACTACCTGTTTCCCGTCGCGCCGTGCGCGACCGCGAAAGATTGAAGCGCCGCGGCGCACCGGGCGGGCGACGCAGGCGACACGTGCCAGGCGGCGCCTGCGGGCGCGCGGCGTGCCGCGTGGCCCCGGAGGCGCGGGTCGTCACCAGCCTGTGCGCGCCCGCGCCGCATGCCTAGATCTCGGCGAACTGACCGTTGCTGTCGCCCAGGGACTCGAGCGGGATGCCCGCACGGTTGAGCAGCGTCAGGTGCAGGTTGGCGATCGGCGTGCGATCCGGGTAGCGCAGATGCTGATTGCCCTTGATGGTGCCGGCGCCCTTGCCCAGCACCGCCGAGGGCAGGGGGAAGTGGTTGTGCAAGTTGCTGTCGCTCATGTTGCTGCCGTACAGCACGATGGAGTTGTCCAGCATGGAGTTCTCGCCGTCGGGCGTCTCGGCGAGCTTCTTGATGAACTTGGCGAACACCTCGGAGTGATACGTCTGGATGCGCGCCAGCCGCTCGAGCTTCTGCGCATTGTTGGCGTGGTGCGAAAGCGGATGGAACGCATCCGAGATGCCGATGTGGTTGTACGGCTGGTTGCTGACCTCGGCGGCCATCATGAAGCTCGCCACGCGCGTGAGGTTGCCCTGGAAGGCCAGGGCGATCAGGTCGAACATCAGGTGCATGTGCTCGTCGAACGAGCTGGGGATGCCGGCCGGGGCGTTCGGCAGATCGAGATGCGAGAGATCGCGCGCGGTCAGATTGGCGATGCGGCGCTCGATCTCGCGCACCGTGTCGAGATAATCCCCGAGCAGCGCACGATCGCGCGGTCCGAGCGTGCGCGCCAGGTCCGCCGCGTCCTGGCGCACCAGGTCGAGCAGGCTGGTGTTCTCGCGGGCGAGCAGCTCACGCTCCTCCGGCGTGTCGCCGTCGCCGAACAGGCGCTGGAACACCTTGCGCGGGTTGTGCTCCATGGGCAGCGGCGTGCTCGGCGTGCTGAAGCAGATGGTCTTGCCGTAGGCGCAGCCGTAATTGCGGTCACAGGAGCCTTCGCCGCCCTGTTCCTCGGTGGCCACCTCGAGCGAGGGCAGCGGCGTATCCTGGCCGATGTGTTGCGCGGCGATCTGGTCGGCCGTGACGCCGCCGTACGGATCGTGACTGACGCGCGGCGCCACGCAGCTCAGCCACGTGCCCGGCGTGATGGCGTGCACCGGCGGGGCGACGGCGGGCTTGTTCTCCAGGCCGCTCACCACGGTGAGGTATTCCTGGAACGGCGCCAGGGGCTTGAGGATCTGGGGCAGGTCGAAGTTCGGTCCCTCTGCGACCGGCGTCCACTTGTCCATGACCGCGCCATGCGGGAAGTAGATGAACGCCATACGCGGGCGGGGGGCGGCCGCGGTCTTCGCGAGCGCCGTGCGCGCCGGGATCATGGCATCGAGCAGCGGCAGCGCGAGCGACACGCCCATGCCTTTCAGGAAGGTGCGTCGGGGCAGGTGTTTCTTGGTGATGAACATCGCCAGCTCCTCTCAACCTCTCATTGCGCCCATCGCCGAGCCGTCAGGGCTGCGTCGTGCGCAGCGCTGCGACGGCCTGCTCGACCTCGGCCGGCTCCGGCACGCGCTCCATGCGGAAAGCCGGGCTCGAGACGATGCCGAGCACGATCGACGACAACCGGTAGTCGTCCCTGGCGGCACTCCTGACGATGGAGCGCACCGTGGGCATATCGTAATACTGTACGCGTCGGCCAAGCGCAAACGTCATCAGGTACTCGGTGAAGGTCTGCACGAACTGCTCCGGCTCGTCGGTGAGCGCGCGGCGCAGATCCTGCGGACCGTTGAGCGGCGTGCCGTCCACCAGCTGCCCGGTGGCGTCGATCGGCACGCCGGCATCGATGTCCACCGCGCGCCAGCGACCGATGGCGTCGAAGTTCTCGAGCGCCAGGCCGAGCGGGTCGATCGCGCCGTGGCAGGCGTTGCACGAGGGCGCCTCGCGATGCATCTGCAGCCGCTCACGCACGGTGAGCGCGACGCCGCCTTCCTCGGTTTCCGGGAAGGCTTCCACGTCCGGCGGCGGCGCCGCCGGCGGGGTGCCGAAGAACTTCTCGAGGATGTACGCGCCGCGCAGCACCGGCGTGGTGCGGTTGGCGTACGAGGTGGCCATCAGGAAGGCACCCTTGCCGAGCAGGCCGTGGCGGTTCGGGTCGTCGAGGCGCACCTCGCGGAACTGGCCGCCGCGCACGTCACGCAGCCCGTAGTGCATCGCCAGGCGCTCGTTCAGGAAGGTGTGATCGGCGGTCAGCAGGTCGACGACGCTGCGGTCGCTCCTGAAGATGCTGGCGATGAACAGCTCGAGCTCGCGCTCGAACGCCTGGATGAGGTCCTCGGTGTACTCGGGGAACAGGTCCGGGTCCGGATCGACCTGCTCGAGGCCTTCCACGTGCAGCCACTGGAACGCGAAGTTGGTCACCAGGCTGTGCGCCCGCGGATCGGCGAGCATGCGCCGCACCTGCTGCTCGAGGACCTTGGGCTCGCTCAGGCGGCCACGCTCGGCGAGCTCGAGCAGCTCGGCATCCGGTGGACGACTCCACAGGAAGAACGACAGGCGCGAGGCGAGCTCGCGGTCGGCGATGCGCACCATGCTGCCCGGTGCCGCGTCCTCGGGGTGAGTGTGGGCGCGGAACAGGAACTTCGGGCTGGCGAGAATGGCCATCAGGCCCTTCTGGATGCCCGTCTCGAAGCCGCCTTGGCGACGGCCTTCCTCGAAGAACGCCATCGGCCCGGCGAGATCCTGCTCGGTGATCGGGCGGCGGTAGGCCTTGCGCGCGATGTTCGCCAGGATCTGCTCGGCGCAGGGCGTTTCCTGGTCGCTGCGCTCGGGCTTGCAGATGAGGATCTTGCGCCGGCTCGGCGTATCGCTCACGCCCCGGAGCTCGACGGGTCCCTTGACCTCGACGCTGGAGATGCGCGGCCCGTCGGAGTTGCCGTTCACGTGCACCGCCATGCCGGCGACCGGCACGAACGAGTGCAGGATCTCGTTGGACTCCGCCGCGGTCTTCTGCAGGAAGGCGATGCCGATGCGGTGCACGCCGGCCGTGGCCTCGATACGAATGTTCTTGAAGCGCTCCTCGATGGCGGCGACGCCCTCGGCCTGGCGCAGATCCACGGCATCGAGATCCTCCGGTCCGCCGAGCGTGTTCTCGTAGACCTTCACATCGTCGAGGGTGACGATCAGCGTGTTCTCGTCGAGCACGCCCCACAGGTAGCCAGCGCCGACCAGGCCGCTGATGGTGAGCTCGTACACGCCGTCGGCCGGGAAGTAATGCTCGATCAGCATGCCGCCGCGCGTGCCGAGCGGCAGGCCTTCGACGTGCATGTACTGGCTGGCCTGGGGCGAACCGCGATAGAAGGTGCTGCGCGGCGGCGCCGCGGGGTTGCCGAGCGCCTTGATGCTGACCTCGCGGGCGGCGGCCATGTACTGCTCGAGGAAGGAGGGCGAGATCTTCAGGACCTCGGCGATGTTGTCGAAGCCGCCGCTCTTGACGTCGCGCGGCAACAGCGTGGTGGGGTCGATCTTCAGCCCGAGGATCTCCTCGATGGCATTGGCGTACTCGGCCCGGTTCAAGCGATGCAGGGGCACGGTGCCGGGATTGGGATTGGCGGCGGCGGCACGGTCGAGATGGTTCTCCAGGGCCGCGACGAACGCCTTGATCTCGGTCGCTTCGGGCTGCGGCTCGTCGGCCGGCGGCATGAGCCGCCCGCG
>QGUO01000412.1 GCA_003242495.1 Pseudomonadota bacterium
GGGCTCGATCGCAATGCGCACTTCGCCGCAACCGTACGCGACCTGCGAGGCACTCTGCGTGGGCAGCGGCTCGCGGGCGCCGGCACCATCGTGCGCTCGGCCCAAGGCTGGCAGGCGCACGACGCCAGCCTGAGCTTCGGCGATGCACGCCTCGAGCTCGACGGGCGCTGGGGCGAGGCGCTCGATCTGCGCTGGTCGTTGCACGCCGGTTCGCTCGCGCACCTCCTGCCCGGCCTCGCCGGCACACTGACATCCTCGGGAACGGCGCTCGGGCCCAGGCACGCGCCGCGCGTGACGGGTGAGCTCGAGGCCGAGCAGCTCGTCTTCCGCCAGTGGCAGGCCGGGCGGCTTGCGGTCAGTGCGCAGCTCGATCTTGGCGGCGACAGCGTGTCACGCTTCGCCATCACGGCCCGCCAGGCCGGCTACGATGGGGCCTTGCTCGATGCACTGCGCATCGACGGCGAAGGCACGGCCGGCGCGCACATCGTTGCGGTTCAGGCCGACGCCGTGCGGGCGACACCGGCGGCGCCCCTGCGTCGCGCGCAGCTGCGCGCGGCCGGGCGCTTCGCCGGCGGCCTGTGGCATGCCCAGCTCACCGGCAACGTGGCGGACGGCGGAGAGCCCTGGCTGGAAATGACCGAATCCGCGCGGCTCGCGGCGGGGCGCGAGCGCGTCACCGTCGAGAACCTTTGTTTCGCGCTCGCCGCGGGGCACGTGTGCGCCCAAGGAGATTGGCGCCGCGGCGGCTCGTGGCAGGCCAGCCTCTCCGGCAGCGATCTGCAGCTCGCGCGGATCCTGCCATCGAGCGAGGGCGGTGCCGAATACGCCGGTGACATCGAGGGCCGGGTGGCGCTCCTGGGCCAGGCCGGCGACACCTGGCAGGGCGACGCATTGCTCAAGATCAATGACGCCGCAGTGATCTACCGGCCGCCGGGCATGGAGCCCGAGACCCTGCACCTGGGCAGCGGCGAAATCGAGGCCGCGGCGGATCGCGAGCGGATCGAGGCGGCGCTGTCGCTGCAGGCGTTCACCGACACCTTCGTGTTCGCGCGCGCCCAGCTGCTGCGCAACGGCGGCGGGCTGCTGGAACTGCCGCTCTCCGGCGAGTTTCGCGCCCGCGCTGCGGACGCCGGCATCCTGCCCATCCTGTTCCCCGAGGTCGACCATGCGGCAGGGGTGCTCACCGCCAATGCGCGCCTCGGCGGCACCCTCGCCGCGCCGCAGGTGGACGGGCGCATCCAGCTCAACAAGGGGGAGCTGGACTCGTACCGGATCAACCTGGCGCTGCGCGACCTGAGCGTCACGGCCGACATCGCCGACAATCGGCTGACGTTCAGCGCTGCCGGGCACGCGGGAGAAGGACGATTGCAGGCTGACGGGCATCTCGCGTGGCATGACGGCGCTTCGCACGGTGAGATTTCCCTGCGGGGCGCAAACCTGCTGGTGGCGGATCTGCCGGAGTACCGCGTGGTGGCGTCGCCCGACCTGCGCTTCGAGATCGCCGGTACGCGCATAGACGTGCACGGCGAGGTCGTCATCCCCAGCGCGCGCATCCAGCCGGTGGACTTGACCGGCGCGGTGCGCATCTCCGAGGACGCGCGCTACGTGGGCGAACATCCGGCGGAAATCGCCGGGCGCTTCGTGGTGCGTAGCGACGTGCGCGTCGACCTCGGCGACGACGTGCGACTGGAGACGCTGGGCTTGCAGGGCCGCCTGACCGGCGGAGTGCGCACCACCCTGCGCAGCGGCGAGGTAGCCATCGGGCGCGGCGAGCTGAGCGTGGTGGAAGGCCGTTACGAGGCCTATGGACAAAAGCTCGACATTACCCGCGGTCGGCTGCTGTTCGAGGCCTCACCGCTCGACGATCCCGGCCTCGACATCGAGACCCGGCGGCAGATCGAGAACATCCAGGTGGGCCTGAACGTACGCGGCACGCTGCGCTCGCCGCGTCTGTCGTTCTTCTCCGAGCCTTCGATGCCGCAGACCCAGATCGTCTCCTACCTCCTGGTCGGCAAGCCCCTGGAGGACATGCAAAGTCGCGATGCCGCCGCAGTGGGCTCGGCCAGGAGCGCACTGGCCATGCAAGGCGGCGGACTCATCGCTTCGCAGCTCGGCCGGCGCCTCGGGCTGGAGGAAATCGGCGTGGAAAGCTTCGTCGACAGCACCGGCGAGTCCAACACTGCGCTGGTGCTCGGCAAGTTCCTCTCACCGCGGCTGTTCGTGAGCTACGGGATCTCGCTCACCGAGTCCATCAACACGCTCAAGGTGCGCTACACCCTGAGCGACCGCTGGGTCCTGAGAAGCGAGGCGGGCGAGCACCAGAGCGTCGACGCGGAATACACGATCGAGCGCTAGTAGGGAACGAGATGCTCGTCGTACGCACTTCGGCGTCCCGTGTTGGCTGCCCGGTTCCGCTGCGGCACTCTGCGCCGACGGACGCTTCGGCGGCCGGTTACGCGAACCGGCCGCCTGGTGGAAACGCGCCGTGGTCGGCGTGATGCGCCGGGTGCCCATCGAGCCCCGGCTCCGAGCCTGTCCCGAGGCATGCCGACGACGGCGCGGCCGTGCGCTACGCTGCCGGCTTGCGGAACTTGAGCGTCATGCGATCCGACTCCCCGATCGCTTCCATCTGCGCGCGCAACGCCGGGTCCTCGCGACTGGTCGCCAGGCTGGGCGGCAGGCGCCACACGATGTCCTGCTCGGTCGGCCGATCGTTGGGATTGGCGTTTAGCTCGCTCGAGTCCACGAGCTCGAAGCCCGCCTGCTCGAAGGCGGCGATGACGGCGGATTGCTTCACGTAGCCGGCTTCACCCGTGGCCCAGGCATCGGAGCTGTCCTCGGGGGCGCGGTGCTGCACGACCCCGACGATTCCGCCGGGTTTGAGCAGCTTGTTCATGTCCGCCAGCGCCTGGGTCAAATAGCCGCCATCCGCCTCCAGTCGCATGAACTGGTGCAGCACGCGAATCGCCAGGACGACATCGACGGTACCGGCCAGCTCGTCGGGCACGGCGCCGTACTGGATTGCGCCGACCGCCGCGTCGCCGGCATCGCGCCGCGCCTCGGTCTTGGCAATGAAGTCCTGGACCCAGGTTTCCTTCTCTTTCGGATCCGGAGCGAACCGACCGAACCGCGCCCACATGTCGGGCGCAAAGTCCGCGCCGATCACCTTGCCCTCCGCACCGAGGTAGTCGAGCAGGATGCCCGTGTACCACACCTCGCCGGGATAGGTGTCGACCACCGTCATGCCCGGCTCGATGCCGAAGAACTCGAGCGTTTCCTGCGGATGACGGTACGGATAGCGCGCCCGTTCCTTCTCGGGCTGCGCCTCGAGGACGGCGGCGAGGCGCTCGCGGGATGTCTGCCCGGGCGCCACCGCCGCGCTTTGATCGGCAATGGAAGCGGCCGGCGGCGCCGGTTCCTGGGAGCAGGCGGCGAGCGCGATGGCGATCGCGCCGATCGATGCATGCAGTTTCATTGGTTCCCCCTTGAGCACGTTACGCCGGCGCTGTGCCGGCCGGTCATCGAATCCAGGGCTCGAGCGCGCAAGGGCGAGCACGGCCCCGGAGGTTACAGCAACCGCCCATCCGGCCGCTCAGTCGAACTCCGTGGGCAAGGACCGATCGAGGTGATGCGCGTACATGCGCCGGACCTGGACGGCCGTCACGCGGC
>QGUO01000413.1 GCA_003242495.1 Pseudomonadota bacterium
CTGGGGCACCACGCCGGGGCTCAACTTCGTGTACGTGCACCTCAACCGGGTCATCAACAAGTACGACCTGAACATGATCTTCATCACCGGGCCGGGACACGGCGGACCGGCACCGGTCGCCAATACCTATCTCGAAGGCACGTACAGCGAGTATTACCCGGAGGTGTCCGAGGACGCCGAGGGCATGCGCCGGCTGTTCATGCAGTTTTCGTTTCCCGGCGGCATCCCCAGCCATGCCGCCCCGGAGACGCCCGGCTCCATCCACGAGGGCGGCGAGCTCGGCTACGCCCTCTCGCACGCCTACGGCGCCGCCTTCGACAATCCCGATCTCATCGTCGCCTGCGTGATCGGCGACGGCGAGGCAGAGACCGGGCCGCTCGCCACCAGCTGGCATTCGAACAAATTCCTCAATCCCGTGGGGGACGGGGCCGTGCTGCCCATCCTGCACCTGAACGGCTACAAGATCGCCGGTCCCACGGTGTTCGCACGCATCCCGCGGCAGGAGCTCACCGAGTACCTGCGCGGCAGCGGCTACGAGCCGCACTACGTGGACCTGCAAGCCACGCATGCACTGACCCACGAGCACATGGCGCGCGCCCTCGACCAGTGCATCGAGTCCATCCAGGCCATCCAGCGCGAGGCGCGCAGCGCCGGATTTCGCGGCCGTCCGCGCTGGCCGATGATCGTGCTGCGGACGCCCAAGGGCTGGACCGGTCCGAGCGAGGTGGATGGCCTCGCGGTCGAGGGCAGCTGGCGTTCCCACCAGGTGCCCCTCGCCGGGCTCGCAGAGAACCCGGAACACCTTCGCCTGCTCGAGTCCTGGATGCGCAGCTACCGGCCCGAGGAGCTGTTCACCGAGCAAGGCGCCCTGCGGCCCGAGCTGCGCGCGCTCGCGCCGCGCGGCGCGCGACGCATGGGCGACAACCCGCACGCCAACGGCGGGCGGCTGCTGCGCAGCCTGCGATTGCCGGACTTTCGTCAGTACGCGGTCGACGTGCGCGCACCCGGCGCGGTCAAGGCGCAGTCGACGCGCGTGCAGGGTCGGTTCATCCGCGACGTGATGAAGCTCAACCTCGAGCAACGCAACTTCCGCATTTTCAGTCCGGACGAGACCACCTCGAACCGCTGGAACGACGTGCTCGACGTCACGGCGCGCACCTCGACGGCCGAGATCCTGCCTTCGGATTCGCACGTGGCGCCCGACGGACGAGTCATGGAAATGCTCAGCGAGCACCAGTGCCAGGGCTGGCTCGAGGGCTATCTGCTCACCGGCCGGCACGGCTTTTTCAGCTGTTACGAGGCGTTCATCCACATCGTCGATTCCATGTTCAACCAGCACGCCAAGTGGTTGAAGGTCTGTAACCACATTCCCTGGCGCCGGCCGATCGCCTCGCTCAATTACCTGCTCACCTCGCACGTCTGGCGTCAGGACCACAACGGCTTCAGCCATCAGGATCCCGGGTTCATCGATCACGTCGTGAACAAGAAGGCGGAGATCATCCGGGTGTACCTGCCCCCCGACGCGAACACCCTGCTGTACGTCACCGACCAGTGCCTGCGCAGCCGCAACTTCGTGAACGTGATCATCGCCGGCAAGCAATCGCAGCCGCAGTGGCTGTCGATGGACGACGCCATCAAGCATTGCAGCGCGGGCATCGGCCTGTGGGCCTGGGCGGGCAACGACCTCGACAGCGATCCGGACGTGGTGCTCGCCTGCGCCGGCGATGTTCCCACGCTCGAGACCCTGGCCGCGGTGACGCTGCTGCGCGAGGCGTTGCCGAACCTCAAGGTACGGGTCGTCAACGTGGTGGACCTGATGACCCTGCAGCCGCCCAAGGAGCATCCGCACGGCCTGACCGACAGCCAGTTCGACTCGCTGTTCACGCGCGACAAGCCCATCATTTTTGCCTTCCATGGCTATCCGTGGCTGATCCATCGCCTGACCTACCGGCGCGCCGGGCATCCCAATCTGCACGTGCGCGGCTACAAGGAGGAAGGCACGACCACCACGCCGTTCGACATGACCGTGCTCAACGACCTCGACCGTTACCACCTGGTGGAGGCCGTGCTCGACTTCGTGCCCGGCCTCGGCGAGCACGTGGCCTACCTGCGCCAGCGCATTCGCGACAGGCTGGTCGAGCACCGCGAGTACATCACCCGCTACGGCGACGACCTGCCGCAGATCAAGAACTGGAAATGGACCGCGGCGCGCTGACCGGCGCCGCTACGCGCGCAGCAGCTCCACGACGTCACCGTCCTCGAGGCCGGCGGCATTGGCCTCGTCGGTATCGAGATGCAGCTCGAGACGGAAGTCCGGCGAGACGCGCACCGTCACGTCCGCGAAGATCAGGTCGCGCCCCTCGCTGTCGATGCGCACCTGCACGCTGTCGCAATCGCGCACGCCGAAGCGGCGGGCATCGTCCGGATGCATGTGGATGTGGCGGCGTGCGCAGATCACGCCGCGCTCGAGCGTCACACGCCCGGCGGGACCTTCGAGTGTGATCCCCGGGGTGTTGTCGAGGTCGCCCGAGAGACGCACCGGGGCATCCACACCGAGCACGTACTCGTCGCTGCGCGAGATCTCCACCTGGTCGCGCTCGCGCGGCGGCCCGAGCAACCGCACACGCTCGAGCCGCCCGCGCGGACCGATGAGGGTCACCGTCTCCTGCGCGGCGAACTGCCCGGGCTGCGACAAGGGCCGGCGCTCGCGCAAACGATGACCGAGCCCGAACAACCGATCGATGGTCGGCTGTGAGAGGTGGGCATGGCGGGCCGACACCGCCACGGGAACGCGCAACGGCCCCGGCGTGCGACCGCGCGACTCGAGCAACGCGGCCGCCGCGCACGCCAGCGTCGTTTCCTCGTCGGCACGCACCACGAACAGCCGGGTGCGCGCATGATCCGCCGAAATGAGGGCCATGGGCGCCGCCGCGCCCAGACGCACGTCGCGATTGCGGTCCTCGTCGAGCGTCGCCCCGAGGAAATCCAGGCGCTGCGCCACGCGGTGGCGGACGAGCGCGCTGTGCTCGCCGATGCCGCCCGTGAATGCGATGGCGTCGACCCCGCCCATCACCGCGGCATAGGCGCCGATGTACTTGCGCAGACGGTGGGTGAATAGATTGATGGCCAGGCGACACGATTCGTCGCCCTCGGCGGCGCGCCGCTCGATCTCGCGCATGTCGTTCGTGCCGGTCAGGCCCATCAGTCCCGACTCATTGTTGAGCAGGCGTCCGAGGCCCTCCGCGTCGTACTCGCCGCTGTCGAGCAGCTTCAGGAGAATGCCCGGATCGATGTCCCCGGGACGCGAGCCCATCACCAGCCCTTCGAGCGGCGTCATGCCCATGCTGGTTTCCACGCTGCGCCCGTACTCCACGGCGGCCACGCTCGCGCCGTTGCCCAGGTGACAGGAGATCACGCGCAGCGCCTGCGGCGCGGTGCGCATCCAGGCCGCGACACTGGTGGCGACGTGCTGGTGACTGATGCCGTGAAAGCCGAAGCGCCGCAGGCCATGCCGGCGCGCGAGCGCCACCGGCAAGGCGTACTGGCGCGCGCGGGCCGGCAAGGTGCCATGAAACGCGGTGTCGAACACGGCCACGTGCGGCACCTGCGACAGCTCCGCCATGGCGGTACGCACGGCGGCGATGGCCGGCGGGTTGTGCAGGGG
>QGUO01000414.1 GCA_003242495.1 Pseudomonadota bacterium
CGGAGCGGCCGCCGGTGGCGGCGATGCCCCCGGCGGCACCGAGGGGGGCGGCGTTGATCCGGGCGGTGCAAAGGATGGCTGCGGCTCGGACCGCGCGGCCCCGAGCGCGGCGAGCGGGTCCACCGTGCCCAGGCCGAGGCCGGACGGCGCGACGGGCTCGGGCGGCGGCGTCGCGGCGGGCGCGTGATTCGATTCCGCGTTGTGCCCCGGGTTGTGCCCGGGCGCATCGATGAGCTGCACCATGATCTCGAAATCGCCGATGTACAGGCGATCGCCGTCGTTCAGCGGCACCAGGGTGCCGCGCGGCGCGGCGCGGTCGGGCGCATTGATGAACGTGCCGTTGGAGCTGGTGTCCTCCAGGTAATACGCACCGCCCGCCCAGCGCACGTTGGCGTGGCGGCTCGAGACGAAACTGTCCGGGTCGGGCAACACCCAGTCGTTGCCCGCGACGCGGCCGATGGTGCCGCCGCGCTGGTCGAAGATCTTGTAGGCGGCCGCCCCGAGAGAGGCTGCCTGAAAACTGATGACGCTCAGGGCCAGCAACATGGTCGCAGCTCACTCCCCCATTGCAGATGCGGTATCTGGCGCGGCATCGGCGCCCGGGTCCGCCCAACCGCACGCCCGCCAATCGCCCGCGAGCATCGCCGCGAACGCTTCCGCCGCAGGCAGGCCGCGCGTAGCGAGCCAGTGCGCGCCGAGCGTGCCCGAGCCCTCGGACCACCACAGCGCGAGCGGCTGCAGTGCGCGACTCAACTCCCGCCGGGCCAGCGCATTGACCGTGCGTTGCAGAGACTGCGTGCTCGCCAAGGGCACACACCATCGCGTGGACTCGAGCGGAAAGGCGCTGGCGCACACGGCCCGCGCCCGCGCAGCGTCGTGCTCGTCGCCGAGCCCGTCGGGACATTCGAGCTGCGCCACGCGCGCATCGAATGCCTCGGCATCCAGGTCGTCCGCCTCGAGCGCATCGAGCGCCGCCGCCTCCGCGGCGTCGAACCAGCGGGTCGCGCAGCAGGCGACGTCCAGCACATTGGTGTGCGCCGGCAGCCCGATCACGATGGTGAGCGGAAAGTACCGTCCGACCCGATCGACGCTGGGCACCAGCACGCCGGCCTGCGCCTGCCCGCCGCACACGCCGGCCTCGAATGCAAAGCGCCATACCGGCGCGGTGAGATAGCGGTCGAGCCACGCGCTGCCGAGCTGCGCGCGACTCGCGTGCATGCAGGCCTGCAGCCATTCGTCCCAGGGCTCGACGAAACTCTCCGCCACGCGGCGCTTGAGGAAATCGCCACGACAGGGCAGCTTGCCGTAGAAGCCGCTTGGCAGAGTCGCTGCGTTCATCATCCGGCTGCTCCGTGCCTGCCGCGACGCTCAGAGCGCACAGCTGAACCCTGCCAGCGCGTTGCGCACGAAGGGGTTGCGCACCGAGGCCGCATCGAGCGTCAGGCGCATCGCCAGGCCGCCGGCCGAGAACGTCACGCCGAGCCGGGTGTCGGACACCGCTTCGATGTGCGCTTCATCAAGCAGGCGGAACCACGCCCAAGGTCCCTGGTGCGCCCGACTCGGCCCGACGCCATCGCGCTGCTCGAACGCGATCGCCGCGCCGCCGACCGCCGCGGCGGGCCAGCGCAAGGCGCTCGCCTGCTGTGGACCGTGCCGGTAATCCAGGCGCTGACCGTCCAGCTCGAGCGTGAAGCGGGTCGCGCCGGCATCGAGCGCTGCGGGCGTGAGCGTGAAGCGCGCCTCCGGCACCTGCGTGCCGGGCTGGAAATACAGCTCGCGGATGCGCTGCGCCTGCTGGAACTGGCGCAGCATCGCCGAGGAGCCGCCCACGGCCGCCGCGCCGGGACGCCAGCGCCAGCTCGGCCCCGAGGTGTCCACCAATGCGGCCAGGTGCGTGCGGAAGAAGCTGTCGTACGTACCGCCGTAGCCGAATACGCGCCCGAAGTCCTGCAGGGGCAGGTCGTGCTTGCTGGTGCGCTCGAAGGGGTAGCGCCCGTCGATCAGCTCGCGGCACTCGCGCAGCACCTGGTCGGCGTAGCGACGCGACAAATCGTCGCGCGCTTCGCCCGCGGCAATGGTCGTGCTGCGTTCGCCGAGCTGCGCCACCATGTCGCCCAGCGGACCGGGCAGCTGGCGCGCCTGCGACTTCAGGCGCTTGAGCGCATCGCCGGCGGCATTGCCGGAGCCGGATTTCACCAGCGCGTCGAGCGCGCCGCCGTCACCGAGCCCCGCTCCGAGCGCTGCCAGGGCATCGCGCGCCTCCCCGAGCGTCACCAGCAACGCATCGAGGGGGGTCGCACCCGGCGGTCCCTGCAACAGCGCACGGATGGACGCGAAATGCTCGGTGACCGCCGTGCCGGGTTCCGCGGCGCCAGCCGGGGGTGCGCCCAGCACGCTGGCGAGCTGCGTGGCGCGCGCCGCGACCGCTGCGGCGGCAGCCTCCCCGGCCGCTGCGAGCGGCTGCGCCGGCGGCTCGAGCAGATCGGTCTGCTCGCTCACCACCGCAAGCAGTCCCTTGAGCGGCGAGGCCGGGCTGGCCAGCACGTCGAGTTGCTCGGTGAGCGCCTGGGCGTTGGCCGTCGGCTTCACCGTGATGTCGCGCAGCACCGCATCCCAGGTGCGGATGTAATCCTGCTCATACAGCTCGAGCATGCCGTGAACCAGCGCGGCGGCCTGACGCGCATCGAACAGGCCCGTGCCGAACACCCACTCGTCGGCCGCGAACTGGCGCACCAGATCGACCTTGCCGGTGCCGTTCACTTCATGGAACACCGTGCGCGTGTACAAGGCCGGCACCGGATCGGAGAGCGCCGCGCCGCCGGCGCGCTGGAACGCCAGGTCGGCGCCGGGCCCCGCCGCCAGGTCGAGGCGCAGGGCCCGCGCATCGCCCGCGTAATTCAACTTCAGGCGGCTGTACATCAGCACCGGCAGCGACGCGGTGCGCAGCGCCGCCCGCGCCTGCTCGACGAGCGCCGTGTCGGTCGCAACCGTGGCCATGCGCGCATCCGCGCCGAGCAGCCACTCGAGGTGTGCGCCCACGCGCTCGCGTGTCGCGGCATCGCCCGGGTACATGCGCCGCAGCTCGATGTCGCCGAGCGCCCGCAAATACTCGGCGTCGCGATGCGCGGCATCGCCGAGCATCAAGTAGCCCTTCAGGTATTCATACAGCCGGTCGGGCGCCGTGACACTGGCGCGCAGCTGCACGGCGAAGCGCTGTGCCAGCGCCGGCAGCAGCACGCGGTTGAGCTCGCGCTCGTAGGCCTCGCGCGCCGCGCCGCCCAGGGCCTTGCCGCGATACAAGCCCATGCGCATGCGCCACGGCACGGCGCCGTCGGGCGCGGCGGTCTCGACGATGCCACGCAAGACATCGAGGCGCTCGAGCGCCGCGGGGTCTGGCGCCTGCGCGCGCGGATCGACCGCAACGGGCGGACTGGCGTCGAGCGCCTCGATGGCCGCTGCGAGCTCATCGATGTACCCGGCATTGGCCCGGTAGCTGATCACGAAACCGATCACGCCGAGCGCCAGCACCGCCACGCACGCGGCATAGGCGGCGCTCTGCGCCGCGAGCTTCCAAAGCTGCAGACGACGATTGATGCCGGCCAGGCCGGACTCGCGGAAGATCACGTTCTTCAACAGCCTTTCGATGAAGAACGCCTTGCCG
>QGUO01000415.1 GCA_003242495.1 Pseudomonadota bacterium
CCACGCCCGCAGTGGTGTGGCGCGTCTTGGCGATCCACGGGTACACCTTGGCGCCGGGCAGCTGGCCGCCCTCGCCGGGCTTGGCGCCCTGCGCCATCTTGATCTGCAGCTCCTGCGCATTCACCAGGTATTCGCTGGTCACGCCGAAGCGCCCGGAGGCCACCTGCTTGATGGCGGAGTTCTTCGAGTCGCCGTTGGGCAGCGGCTTGAAGCGCTCGGGATCCTCGCCGCCCTCGCCGGTGTTGCTCTTGCCGCCGATGCGGTTCATGGCGATGGCGAGAGTCTCGTGCGCCTCCTTGCTGATCGAGCCGTAGGACATCGCGCCGGTCTTGAAGCGCTTCATGATGCTCTCGATCGGCTCGACTTCCTCGAGCGGAATGGGCTCGCTGTTCTTGAAGCTGAGCAGGCCGCGCAAGGTGCACAGATTGCTGGCCTGCTCGTTGACCAGTCGCGCGTACTCGCGGTACGCGGCATAGCTGCCCGTGCGCACCGCTTTCTGCAGACGATGGATGGATTCCGGATTGAACAGGTGATACTCGCCCTCCGAGCGCCACTGATAGAGTCCACCCACCGGCAGTGTGCGACCGTCGACGCGACGCTCGGGGAAGGCAGCGCGATGACGCTCCAGCACTTCCCTGGCGATCACGTCCATGCCAATGCCGCCGACGCGTGAGGAGGTCCAGGTGAAGTACTCGTCGATGACGTCCTGGCGCAGGCCGACCGCTTCGAACACCTGGGCGCCGCGATAGCTCTGGATGGCGGAGATACCCATCTTGGCCATCACCTTGATGACGCCCTTGGTGGCGGCTTTGACCATGTTCTGGCAAGCGGTCTTGTGGTCGATCCCGGTGAGCAGCCCGTCACGGATCATGCCGTCGATGGTCTCGAACGCCACATAAGGGTTGATGGCGCTCGCACCGTAGCCGATCAGCAACGCGAAGTGATGCACCTCGCGTGCCTCACCGGTCTCGAGCACGATGCTCACGCGCGTGCGCAGGCCTTCGCGGATCAGGTAATGGTGCAGGCCGGCCACCGCCAGCAGTGCCGGGATGGGCGCGAACTCGCGATTCACGCCCCGGTCGCTCACGATGAGAACGTTGACCTCGTCCTCCTCGATCATGCGTCGCGCCATCACGCGCAGCTCTTCCATGGACTTCACCAGTCCCTTCTCGCCGCGGGTCACGCGGAACAGGCTTTGCAGCACGCCGACCTTGAGGCCCGGCAGGTCCATGCGGCGCACTTTGGCGAATTGCTCGTTGGTGAGGATGGGCCACTTGAGCTCGAGGCGCCGGCAATCCGCGGGCTGCGGATCGAGGAGGTTGCCTTCCGAGCCGAGGCGCGTCTCCGCCGAGGTGATGATTTCCTCGCGAATGCAGTCGATGGGTGGATTGGTGACCTGCGCGAACAGTTGCTTGAAGTAGTCATAGAGCAACCGGGGCTTGTTCGACAGCACCGCGAGCGGCGTGTCGTTGCCCATCGAGCCGACCGCCTCGATGCCGTTGCGCGCCATGGGGGCGAGCAGCAGGCGCTCGTCCTCGAAGCTGTAGCCGAAGGCGATCTGCCGCTGCAGCAGCGTTTCGTGATCCGGTGCCGGCACTTCCGGCGCGGGAGGCAGGTCATCGAGATGAACCTGGTGCTCATCGAGCCACTTGCGATAGGGACGCTCGCTGGCGATCTGTCGCTTGATCTCCTCGTCTTCGATGATGCGACCCTGCCCGGTGTCGACCAGGAACATACGTCCGGGTTGCAGACGACCCTTGAGCAGCACGTTCTCGGGCGGCACGTCGAGCACGCCGGCTTCCGAGGCCATGATGACCAGGCCGTCCTTGGTCACGTAATAGCGCGAAGGTCGCAGGCCGTTGCGGTCGAGCACCGCGCCGATCATCTTGCCGTCGGTGAAGGCGATCGAGGCCGGACCATCCCAAGGCTCCATCAGACAGGAGTGGTACTGATAGAAGGCGCGCCGCTGGTCGTCCATGGTCTCATGCGCCGACCACGGCTCGGGAATCATCATCATCATGGCGTGCGGCAAGGAGCGGCCGGCGAGCACCAGGAGCTCGAGCGTGTTGTCGAACATCGCCGAATCCGAGCCATTCGGGTTGATGATCGGCAGGACCTTCTCCATGTCGTCGCCGAACGCTTCGCAGGCGAACAGCGCTTCGCGCGCGTGCATCCAGTTGATATTGCCGCGCACGGTGTTGATCTCACCGTTGTGCGCCACGTAGCGATACGGATGGGCGCGATCCCAGCTTGGAAAGGTGTTGGTGCTGAAGCGCGAATGCACCAACGCGAGGGCCGTCTCCATGAGCGGATCGCTCAGGTCGGGAAAGTAGGCCGCGAGCTGTGCGGTGAGCAGCATGCCCTTGTAGACGAACGTCTTGTGCGACAGGCTCGCCACGTACCAGCTTGCTGCACCCTCGAGCGTCGACGCACGGATCTCGCTGTAGGCGCGCTTGCGGATCACGTAAAGCTTGCGCTCGAAGGCGAGCTCGTCGGCAAGGTCCGGATTGCGGCCGATGAACACCTGGCGCATGAACGGCTCGCAGGACCGGGCGGTCTCGCCCAGCATGGAATTGTCGGTCGGCACCGTGCGCCAGCCGAGCACGGTCTGGCCCTCCGAGCGCACGATCTGCTCGAAGCGCTCCTCGAGGCGGCGCCGCAGCGCCACGTTGCGTGGGAGGAAGATGATGCCGGTGCCGTAATGGCCCTCGTCGGGCAGGTCGATGCGTGCCTTGCGGGCCGCTGCCACCATGAACTGGTGCGGCATCTGTAGCAGCACGCCCGCGCCGTCGCCGGTGTTGGTCTCGGCGCCGCAGGCGCCACGGTGGTCGAGATTGGTGAGGATTTCCAGACCCTGTTCGAGGATCCGGTGAGACTTGCGTCCCTTGATGTCCACGACGAAGCCGACGCCGCAGGCGTCGTGCTCGAAAGCCGGGTCGTATAAACCTTGCTTGGGCGGCAGGCTTGTCCGGTCAGGCCTGCCGCCCTGAGATTCGGTTTCGGTATCGGGTGTCTTGCTCGTGCGCATGATGGCTTACCGCGTTGATGTGGTCCGTCTCGATCCGGTTCCGATCACCGCTCCGGCGCCTCGAGAAGGGCACCCGTTGCGCAGAAGATGACCCGTCTGCATGCAGGACAGGGGCCGGAGGCTCCTGGCGGCACCCGGCCGGTGATCGTCGGAGCGTCCTGGGACTGACGTGGAGGATGCTCCCAAATGACTGATTCAGCTAGGTTGAATCGGGCAGGCGTCCGATGCGCAGGCGCAGCGGTCGTCACCGCTGCACTGCGGGCTCGTTGAATACAAACCCGATGGAGTTCGTTCATATTACAGACGTAGCCTACAGCGTCAATGCGGTGCAAGAGGAAGACGCGCGTTCGGCGGGCACTCGAGGGCGGCGTGAGGGACGCTGCCCAATGCCGTAGCATCGCACGCGGTCCGCGCTCGAGGGTCCGGGCTCGGCCGGCTCGGCGTCGTCGCCGGCTCGAAGCTCCCATGCAACGCCGAGACTGTGGGGCATGACTCGCAGACAACGAAATGAGGGGGGGCCAGGGTGGGTGTGCAGCTGATCGAGCCGCTGCTCGTTGAGCAAGTCGAGGCTTCGCAGGGTGGTGGGGCGGCGCGTGCGCCGTGTCGCGGACGCGCCGAACGTCCCGTGCCAG
>QGUO01000416.1 GCA_003242495.1 Pseudomonadota bacterium
CATGCGGGCAGTCCTGCGTGGCGAGACGATGACATTATGTTGTCCCGCCCGGGTACCCGGGCACGTCGGGCATGCCGTGTCCCCCCGATCGCTCGACACTGCGCAAACGGCGCGCTGTCGCCGCTTCCCATGTCGACTATACTGGGTTCCGGCTCCGCTCTCGTTACGGTAACGAACTATAACGTCGGCTCCGCAACGCCGGCTCGACAACGATTCATGGGGGGACCCGCAATGATCCGTACCTGCGCCCTGCGACTGGGCTGGCTGCTGAGTCTGGTCATCATGGCCGCCTGCAGCCGGTCGACCGATCAGGCCCTGTCAGGACCGGCTGCCAACGTCACCGCCGAGCGCCTGGTCGCGGCCGACAACGAGCCGGCCCAGTGGATGAGCTATGGCGGCACCTACTCGGAGCAGCGCTTCAGCAAGCTCGAGCAGATCAATACCGGCAACGTGAACACGTTGGGTCTGCAATGGTATGCAGACTACGAGACCAACCAGGATCAGCATGGCTCGCCGCTGTACATCGACGGCGTCATCTATGTGTCGACGGCCCGCAACGTCGTGCACGCCTTCGACGCGCGGACCGGCAAGGAGCTGTGGAAGTACAACCCGATGATCGAGGGCCCGCGGTTGCGCTACAACCTGGGCCTCGTGAACCGTGGCATCGCGGCGTGGGAAGGCAAGATCTACATGGGCACGCTCGATGCCCGCCTGGTCGCGATCGACGCCAAGACCGGCGCAGAGGTGTGGTCGGTCGACACCGTTCCCGCAAGCCTCGACCTCGGCGACATGGCGGACAAGTATTCCATCACCATGGCGCCGCGGGTCGCCAAGGGCAAGGTGTTCATCGGCGCCTCGGGCGCCGAGTTCGGGGTACGCGGCTGGATCGCGGCGTTCGACGCCGCGACCGGTGAGGAGGTGTGGCGCTTCTGGACCGTGCCCGGCGATCCGGCCGAGGGCTTCGAGAACGATGCGATGGAGAAAGCCGCCGCGACCTGGAGCGGCGAGTGGTGGAAGCTCGGCGGCGGCGGCACAGTGTGGGACGCGGCCGTGTACGATCCGGTGACGGACCTGCTCTATTTCGGCACCGGGAACGCCACGCCCTGGAACGCGCGCGTGCGCGACGAGCAGCTCGGTGACAATCTCTACACCGCGTCGATCATCGCCGTCCGTCCGGATACCGGCGAATACGTCTGGCATTATCAGCAGGTGCCGGCCGATGCCTGGGACTATGACGCGGTCAGCCCGATGATGACCGCCGATCTCGTCCTGGACGGCGAGCAGCGCCATGTGCTGCTGCAGCCTTCGAAGAACGGCTTTTTCTACGTGCTCGATGCCGCCACCGGCAAGTTGCTGAGCGCCGAGCCGTTCACCGAGGTCAATTGGGCGAGCGGCATCGACCTCGAGACCGGCCGGCCCATCGAGGTGCCGGGCGCGCGCTACGAGCGCGAGCCGTGGAATCTCGCGCCCGGCGTGCAAGGCGGCCACAGCTGGCATCCGAATGCCTTCAATCCTGAGCTGGGACTGGTCTACATCCCGGCCTGGGAAGCCTATTTCACCATGGCCAACCCGACGCCCGACAGCGGGACCCGGGCAGGCGCGAGCGGCGGCATGTTCACGCTGGGAATCTCCATGGGCGTGCGGGTCGATCCCGACAAGCTCAAGCCCTATGCGCGCCAGGGCGTCAGCGGCCGCCTGAAAGCCTGGGACCCGGTCGCACGCAAGGTGGTCTGGGAGACCGAGGCGTTCGCTCACCCCCGGCCGACCAGCGGCGTGCTCGCGACGGCAGGCAACCTGGTGTTCATGGGCAACGGCGGCGGCCAGCGCCTGAGCGCCTATCACGCAGCCACCGGCGAGGAGCTCTGGAGCTTCGACACCCAGACCGCGGTGTTCGCCGCGCCGATCAGCTACGAGCTCGATGGCGTGCAATACATCGCTGCCAGCGTCGGCGGCGCCGCCCAGGGCGGCTACTTCGCACCGACCCATGCGCGCATGCTGGTCTTTGCCCTGGGCGGCAAGGCCGTGCTGCCCGAGCCCGCGCCCTACACCCCGCCGGAGCTCAATCCGCCGCCGTCCACGGCTCCCGCCGAGGTCATCGCGCGCGGCGGTGAGCTGTACTCGCAGTACTGCTCCGTCTGCCACGGAGCCAATGCGGTGATGGCGCGTACCAGCTTCCCGAATCTCACGGTCTCGCCCATGCTGCACGCTCAATCCGGCTTCGACGCCGTGGTGCTGCAAGGCGCACGCGCAGACAGGGGCATGGGCTCGTTCGCCAAAGAGCTGACGCCGGAGGATTCGGCCGCCGTGCGGGCGTACCTGATCGCCCGGGCCAACGAGATCAAGGCCGCGGGCCCGGCCGGCTTCGGCCCGGGCAGCGCGCCGCCGGACCGACGCCGGGAGACGGGACACGAATGAGACCAGTCGCGGGTCGTGACCCCGTCACGACCCGCGCACCGACGGGGGCGCAGCGCGCCCGTCAGTGCGGAATGGTGGCGAGCTGCACGCTGCGGTAGGCGGCCTCGAGGAATTGGGCGGGATCGCCGAACTGCGCCTCGTAGTCCTGCAACGGTCGGGCGGCGATCACGTCCTGGGGGCCGAAGCCTTTGTTGAAGAACACGAAGAACTGTCTGAACAGCTCCCAGTACATGTCCTTGTGACGGACGATGTCCGCGCCGGTGAGGGTCGGACCGTGGGCCGGCACGATGACGGTATCGGGCTTGGCCACCTCGGCGAGTATCTCGTACGAGCGCACGAAGCCGTGCATGAAGGCGCCGTTCAGATAATCCATCACCGGCCAGCGCACCGCGGAGACCGGCCCGCCCGCGACGATCACATTGTGCTTCGGGAAGTGCACGAACAGATCGCCGTTGGTGTGCGCCGCCGGCAGATAGCGATACTCGACCGTCTCGCCCGCGAATTCGAGCGAGCCGGCATTGTGGGTGGTCTGCGTCGGACGTGCGTGCTCGGGCAACGGCTGGATGAGACCGTCGTACAGCGCCGAGCGCACGTTCCTGCGCCCGAGGAACTGGCGCGTCACTTCATGCGCCACGATGGTGCCCCCTGCCCTGCCCACCGGGTCATTGCAGCCGACGTGCTCGGGATGCCAGTGGGTATTGATCAGCGTCTGCACGCGCCGGGTGTTCAGGTGAGCGGACACGGACTTGAGCAACGCAGGAGCGTTGACCGCCAGGCCGCCGTCGACGAGCAGGGCGCCCTCGGGCCCGCCCAGGCCGACCACGTTGCATCCCGCCCCCACGAACAGCGCCAGTCCGTTGACGTCCTGCACCGTGATGTCCCGGGCGCGCACCTTGCCGTTCTCGCGGGCGAGCACGGGCACGGCACCGAGCAACGGGCTCGCGGCGAGGACCTGCGCGCCGGCGCGCAGAAAGGATCGGCGATTGATGCGCATATCAGTTTCCGTGAGCCGCGGGGCCGTCCCCGCGGCATGAAGCCACCCCTCCGGGCACAGGGCTGTGCGGCGCCCGCGCGCGGCGCGCGGCAAGCAGCATTGCACCCGAGTTCATTCGGACATGGTTCGTGGTCGCGCGGGTCGTCCGAGCCCGCGTGTCATGATCAAGGCCCGACCGGCTCGACCGGCCAGATGACGGCATCGTACACGGCCGTGCCGATCGGCGGCCCCTGCG
>QGUO01000417.1 GCA_003242495.1 Pseudomonadota bacterium
CCGATCCGCACGCCAGCTCGCCCACTGCAGGGCGATCATCAGCACGATAGTGAACGGATGAACCAGAGCGAGCGTCGCCGAATGGCGGAACCGGTACGCAAGCAGCAGCCGCTGCGTCGCGGCCGCACCCACTGTGACGGTCGCTCCAGCGGTTGCGAGCGCGTCGCCAGCGATCAGCATCACGGGCAGCAGCACCCATGGCAGCACGTGCGCGATCACATGAAATATCGAGAGGCCGATGAGCGCGCCCATCGAGCCGAGCCCCTCGTACGCGTTCTTCACGAACCCCCGCCATGCCGTGCCAAAGCCGCGGTACATGCGTACGAAGCCGAGGTCCGTGCCGTCGAAAAGATCGGTGCGAAACCCATGCGCACGGAACACGCGCGGCATGCGAATGCCATCGTGCATCGTCGTGCGAAAAGCCGCGTGACCCCCTGTTTCGTTGTAATCCGCCGCACGCGCGAGCAGAAACTGGCCGCAGCCTGCGCTCGCGCTCTGCATTCGAGTCAGGCGCATCAGCACGAAGGGCAGATAGCTCAGGAGCACGAAGAACATCGTCGGAACGAGCAGGCACTCGCCCCACGTCTGAGTGACTTGCCTCGGAAACGTCGAGACGAGCGAGGCCCCCGTGCGCAAGGCGTAATCCAGCGCGCGGCGCACGGCGTCGGGCCGCAGGCGCACATCGGCGTCGAGGAACAGCAGCCAGTCGCCGTGTGCGGCACGCGCGAGCTGCCAACATGCGTGCTGCTTGCCGACCCAACCCGCCGGCAACGCGCGAGCCGGCACGCTGCGGCAGCGTGCGTCCTCGCGCACCAGCGCCGCGACGATATCGCCCGTGCCGTCAGTACTCTCGTCGTCATAGACGAGCACTTCGACCTGCGGATGATCGCTCGCGAGCACGGCGCGTACGCAGTCCGCGATGTTTGCAGCCTCGTTGCGCGCCGGAATGCATACGCTCACGGTCACATCCGGGCGCACGGCGGCGCGTGGATTCGTCCGCTTCAGGAGCAAAAGATTGGCCACACTCATCGCAAGCGTCACGAGCGCGCCAGCGGCGCCGACGAAGAGCAAGATCTCGAGCGCGCTCATGCCGCGCGCTTCCCGCGCCGCCAGCGCAACAGCAAATCGTAAATCGGGTGGATCTGTGTGCCTCCCCCGTACGCGAGCTGCTCGAATCCTGCCGCGTCGCGCGCAATGACGCGCTCGGCCAGCGCATCCGCGCAGCTCTGCATCGCATCGGTGAGCTGCCGATGCCAAGCCGCGATGCTCTCGCGCGTAGGTCGCGGGCATTCGATCACGTGCAGAAGGATCTCCGGTCGCGGCTGCTCCCAGAATGTGTACTCGACGCACAGCACGAGCACGAGCGCGTCCGGATGCGCTGCAGCGATCGACGCCGCACCGGGACGTAGGCACATCGGCCGGCGCACGTCCGTGAACGCGCCCTGCGGCGTGATGCCGACGAGCGGTCGGGACTCGCGCCGAAAGAACTCCGCAACGTGCTCGGTGAGAAGCGCCAGAGCGTCCGGATGCTTTGGGTCTAGGCCAAACATGCCGAGCCGCTTCATGAAGCGAAAGCGCTGGAACTGCTCGATGTCCATGGGAGCGATGCTGGTTCGCGACGGTAGGTGCCGCGACACGAGCACGAGCCCTACGAGCGGATCCCACCAGGAGGCGTGATTCATCGTGAGGAGCACGGGACCGACGTGCCGATCGGCACGTGCAAGTAGCGCTGCTCCCTGGTTCATCAAGCGCACGGACGAGAAGCGCCTGCGCAGCAACCGCTCGCTATACGCGGCAAAGCAACGCGCGAACGCCGGTGCGCGACGCGCGGGACTCAGACCGACGTGCATGCGGCGCCCGCGAGCGCGTCCAAGCGCCGATACTCGCCGGCTCGCGGGCCCTCGGCCGTTGCGGCAGGATCGATCATGGGCAAGCCCAGATCGCGAGCCACCGCGCTCGCTGCGGTGACGCCGCTCATCAGCGCCATCGGTACGCCGGGGCCGGGGTTCACACTGCCGCCCGCGAAGTACAGTCCGCGCAGCACGCTCGACGAATTGCGCGGCTTGAATCCGCCGATCAGCCGACCGTGTGAGGCGAGGCCGTAGATCGCGCCCTCCTCGGATCCGTACATTCTCTCGATGTCCGGCGGCGTCAGCGCCCGCTCGACGACGATGCGCCGCTCCAGGTCTGCCATTCCGAATCTCGCGAGCTTCTCCAGGATTGCCGCTCGCCCGCTCGCCAGGTCACCCTCGCGGCTTGCCGTCGCTGTCCCGTTACGCACGCCCGGTGTGTGCATCAGGATGTACAGCGCCTCGCCGCCTGGCGGAGCCTGTGTGGCGTCGCTGCACGACGGCGCAGCGACATAGAGCGTCGGATCGCGCGCTGGAATGCCGCGGCGATAGATGTCCTCGAACTCCTGTTGCCCGTCTCGGCTGAAGAAGAAGTTGTGATGCGCGAGGTGCTCGTAGCGCCGCTCGAGCCCGAGGTAGAGCACGATGCCGCTGCACGCCATCGACCAGCGACGGAGGATGCGCGCCTGCTCGGCGCGCGCCAGCGCGCTTCCGACGAGACCGCGCAGCGTACGCCGCACGTCTGCATTCGACACCACGACGTCGGCTGCGATCTCCCGGCCGTCGCTCAAACGCACACCGCGCACTGCGCCGTGCTCGTGGAGGATTCGCTCGACGCGGGTGCCGAGCAGACACTCGACGCCTGCATCGCGCAGCAGCCGCTCGAGTGCGCGCGCGACCTGACGCGTGCCGCCCATCGCGTACCAGCATCCCTGATCGAGCTGGACGGAGGCGATCATCGCGAGGATCGACGGCGCGAGGAACGGGCTCGACCCTACGTACTGCAGGAAGTGCTCGGCAAGCTGCTGGACATGCGGCTCGCGCAAGTAGCGGCGAACGGTGCGCGCGTACGTGGCGTGCGGGCGCATCGCGAGCGCATCGCGCGCGAGCTGTGAATCGGCGATCGGTGTCGTGCGCAGCACGTCCGCAATCCCGCCGATGTCTCGGTAGAAAAATACGCGCCGGCTGAGACGGTTCATCCGCCGACTGTAGCTGACGAACTCGGCCCACTCACGCCCGGCGTTCGTGCCCGGTAAGCGCTCATCGAGGTGCGCGGCCATGCGTGCGACGTTCTCGTACAGATCGAGCCTCACGCCGTCCTCGAAGTGGCAGCGCCACTGTGGATCGAGCCGCACTAGATCGATCAGGTCGGACACGCGACGATTCGCCCGTCGGATGATGCCGCACAACACTTCCGGGAGCGTCAGGAGGGTCGGCCCCATGTCGAAGGCAAAGCCCCCCTCTTCGAGCGTGTTCATCTTTCCGCCGAGATGCGCGTTGACCTCGACGAGAGACACGTCGATCCCGCGCCCGCACAGCTCGATCGCGGCTGCAAGACCTGCGAGCCCGCCGCCGACCACGACCGCGCGGGTCCGAGAATCGTCCGATTTCATGCGTGATACGTGTACGTCGGTAAGTTGCTACATCAACTTCCGGAGATTGCGCGGCAGCGAGCGTTCAACGTCCGTACCGCCATCGTGTGAATGCCGCGACCCGCCGCTGTGTTCCTTGGTCTGACCGATCGGTCGGCAGACGCAGGCGCGCATGGGTACGTAAGACATACAC
>QGUO01000418.1 GCA_003242495.1 Pseudomonadota bacterium
GCCTGCGGGAGCTGTGAGTGTTTCCGCCGCCGCATGCGATGAATCGGACCGCGGCGGCTTTCTTCAAACACCCTACCCCACTAACTAGGGCGGGCAAGCGCACATCCCCTTATGCGTATGGCCGGGACCGCGACGCACCGCGAATAATCCCGTCTTGTCAGACGGCTCGAGGAAACGGCCATGCGCTTCCAGGCTGCCGCAGGACCCGTGTTCGCAGGCATGGTTGCCGTCTGTGTCGCGGCGTGCGCCACCCGGCCGGAAATTCGCACCGACAGCGACCCGTCGGTCGACCTGGCGAACTATCAGACGTTCGGGTTCTTCGACAAGCTGGCGACGGATCGAGGCTCGTACGGCACCATTCTGACCGAACGACTGAAGGATTCCACCAGGCGCGAGCTCGAGCAACGCGGCTACCAGTACGTGACCTCGAACCCGCAGCTGCTGGTGAACTTCAACGTCAACGTGCAAGACAAACAAAGCGTCGAAAGCACGCCCGCCCCGGGCGGCTATTACGCCTATCGCGGCGGGATGTATGGGATGTGGGCCGGCTATCCTCAGGACATTTACACCGTCGACTACAAGGAAGGCACGCTGGCGATCGATCTCGTCGATGCATCCAAGCGCCAACTGGTATGGCAGGGCGTGGCGCAGGGCCGCATTTCACACGACGCCATGGAGAATCCCGGTCCCGCGATCGACCAAGTCGTCACCGAAGTCTTCGATCGTTACCCGGTGCCGGAGGCAGCGCCGGAGCATTGACGCCGATGGTTTCCCTCCCTAAGCACGTAAGGCTCACGCCCCGAGCGCGGCAGTCTTCCCTGGACTCACAGAGGAGTACGACCCCATGAAACTTCAGGTGCTTGCGCTGATCGGTGCGGTGGGTTCGATGACGGCTGCGATGGCCCAGCCGACCGAACCGATGGAAGTCGAAAGAACGGAGACTCTGACCGCCACCGTCGAATCGATCAATCTGGGCGAGCGCATGATCGAGCTCAAGACCGACGAGGGCACACAGACCGTGCAGGTCCCGCCCGACGTGCGCAACCTCGACCAGATCGAGCCCGGCGACGAGGTCGTGGTGGAGTACTACGAAGCGATCGCCGCGCAGTTCAGAAAACCCGGCGAGGGCCCGCCCGCCGGCGTCGTCGACGCACGCTCCGGGGCGGCACGCAACCCTCAGGGAGCACGTCCGGGTGGCGCCGTGGCCAATTCGGTGACGACGACCGTCGTGATCGATGCCGTCGATCAACCCTCGAACTCGGTCACGTTCACCGGGCCGTCCGGCATGACACGCACCGTCGACGTCAAGGATCCCGAGGCGCAGGAGTTCATCAGCACGCTCAAGAAGGGCGACCGGGTCGAGCTCACCTACACCGAGGCGTTGGCCGTCACTGTGCAGCCACAGGATAAAGGCCCGTAGCGACGGGTGATGCCGGTCGCCTGGTACGCGAGCGCAAGTCGACAGCCGTGCAACCCCCGGCCGCCTGAATCAAGGGAATCACAACGCGCCTGACGCAACGGGATGCGCCGGCGCGTCCGTGCCAGGCCCACTCGGCGCGCCTTGCTTCGTGAGGGTCATGAGCGCAGCCAGTCGGGCACGCCCTCGCACGCTTGAAAGCGCACAACGCTCCGTCTGAAGCGGCAACACCGCAAGCCGTTCCACACCCGTCCGGGGCTTTGACATATTGTCGCGATGACGTCGGGATCGCGGACGCGCCCGAACACGCGGGCTCGATGGCGCAGCGCCCCACGGCCTTGCGCCCGACCGACCCCGCAGCGCAGAATCCGCCGCGTGGCAGATATCAGGGAGCCTTATAATGGTTGCCATCGGGGGGAGCCATGTACGGCAGCGCTGGTCGACGGCCGACGTGGAAGCGCGGGACGCGCTTGCGTACTGGGTGGATACCATCTGCAAGTCGTTTCTCGAGATCGACATCGATAGTCCGCGACGGCATCGGTTCCATGCCCAGCTCGAGCAATCGACGCTCGGCCCGGCCACACTCAACATCATCGAAGCGGATTCACAGAACATTCGGCGTACGCCGGCACGCATCGCCCACAGCCGCTACGACGGCTATTTCGTGCTGCATCTGCGCGCCGGACAGCTCTCGTTCCAGCAGTACGGACGCGAGTCATACCTGGCGGCCGGCGATTGCGTGCTCATCGATTGCAACGCGCCGTATCGCCTGGTGTGCCGGCCAGCCACGCGCAGCGTGGTCGTGCGCTGCCCGCGCGACTGGTTGCGCAACTGGATCGCCGTCCCCGAAAGCCTCGCGGGGCGGCCGCTGCGCCCTGACGGCGGTTGGAGCGCCACGCTGGCCTCGGCGCTCGCCAATCTCGATACAGAGGGCACGGCAGACCTGGCATTGCCCGAGAGCGTCATCGCCGAACAGATCGCCGCGTTGCTGGCGCTCGCCGCCGGCCCGTACGCACGTGTCGAGCGCCGCAGCGAGAAACTGCTCAAGCGCATTCTGGGGACCCTCCGCGCACGCTGCCACGAGCCCGGCCTGACGCCCGCCGAGGTCGCCCAGGCGCATGGGATCTCCAAGCGCTACCTGCACCACCTGTTTGCCCAACGGGCCAGCACGTTTGGCGACGAGTTGATGCGAATGCGCCTGGCGCACGCCTATCGCCTGCTCAGCGATCCACGCTTCGCGGAGCTGAACGTCAGTGAGGTGGCGGCGCGTTGCGGATTTCTGGAGCCGAGCCACTTCGCACGGCGCTTCCGCAAGGCGTACGGCAGCGCCCCGACCGAGTTTCGCGCGCGACTGCGGGCATCGACATGACCGGCCGCCCTGGGCGTCGGTGATTTCGCGGCATCGAGGCGCACACGGCGGGCCTCCACTCCCCTGCCCCGCGCCCGGGGTCAGCCGCCGTTACCTTGGGGCTGACGCGCGAGCGGATGACGCCTGCGCCCGCTCGTGGCTCATGGCAGCTCGAACACCACCAGCGTGACACCGGCGGCGGGTGCCGGTAACTCCGGTGCGAGGCCACGCCCCGCGGCGCCGAGCACACTGCCGCCGCCCGCGACCACCGCGACGTATTGACGGCCGTCCACCGCGTAGGTGATCGGAAAGGATTCAGGCGGGGCGCTCAGGCGCGTGCGCCACAGGATGTCCCCGCTCGCCTGGTCGAAGGCATAGAACCAGCGGTCCAGGTCGCCGATGAAGACCACGCCGCCCGCCGTCGCCAGCGCGGCGCCGGCAAAGGGGATGCGCTGCCGATGAGTCCAGACGATCTCGCGTGTTCCGAGATCCAGCGTTGCCAGCCGGCCGAACTTTCCGTCGCTGCCGGGCGGGATGCGGGCAATGTAGTGCATGTCGACGGCGCCACGCGCGGTCTGCTCCGGCGTGCCCGGCGTGTACGTGTACTCCGCGCAGGTTTCCATGATGGGCACGTACAGACGCTTCGTCTCGGGATGCATGGCCGTCGCCGGCCAATTGCGCGCACCGAAGTTTCCGGGACAGACCAGCTTGGTCTTGCCTTTTTCAGGCAACACGGCGGGGTTGATCGTTTTCTCGCCCGTGACCGGATCGATCGCGGCGATGACATTCTGGACGCCCAGATCCTCCGAGAAAATCCAGGTCCCGGTGGCCGCATCCACGACGTCGAAGAT